>JASLBX010000477.1 GCA_030146385.1 Jiangellaceae bacterium
GGTGAGGTATGCGTACGAAGCCGAGAGACTGGAGCACGACGTGAGCAGTGAAGCCCTGTCCAATCTCCTGCACGAGGATCGGCGCTTTCCGCCGTCCGACGAGTTCGCCAAGCAGGCCAACGCCACCGCTGAGCTCTATGAAGAAGCCGCCGCAGACCGTCTTGCCTTCTGGGAGCGCCAGGCACGCGAGCTGATCACGTGGGATCGCGAATGGGACCAGGTGCTCGACTGGTCGGATCCGCCGTTCGCGAAGTGGTTCGTGGGCGGCACTCTGAACGTCGCATACAACTGCGCCGACCGCCACGTCGAGGCCGGCTACGGCGACCAGGTCGCCATCCACTGGGAAGGCGAACCGGGTGATACCAGGACCATCACCTACGCCGAACTCCAGCGCGAGGTCGCGAAGGCGGCGAACGCGCTCATCGAACTGGGCGTCCAGAAGGGCGACCGGGTCGCCATTTACATGCCGATGATCCCGGAGACCACTATCGCGATGCTCGCGTGCGCCCGCATCGGAGCCCCGCACTCCGTGGTGTTCGGCGGCTTCTCGTCCGATGCGCTCAAGGGCCGGATCCTCGACGCCGACGCCCGAGTGGTCATCACCTCGGACGGCGGCTACCGCCGCGGCTCGGCGAACGCCCTCAAGCCGGCCGTTGACGCGGCCGTCGCCGAGTGCCCGAACGTACACACCGTCCTGGTCGTACGCCGGACCGGCCAAGACGTCGACTGGACGGACGGCCGCGACCGCTGGTGGCATGACGTCGTCGAATCTCAGAGCGACCAGCACGCCTACGAGGCGCACGACTCAGAGCATCCGCTGTACATCCTCTACACGTCCGGGACGACCGCGAAGCCGAAGGGCATCCTGCATACCACCGGCGGCTACCTCACCCAGGTCGCGTACACCCACCGCACCGTCTTCGACCTCAAGCCCGACACCGACGTCTTCTGGTGCTCGGCCGACATCGGCTGGGTGACCGGCCACAGCTACATCGTGTACGGGCCGCTGGCCAACCGGGCGACGTCCGTGATGTACGAGGGCACGCCGGACACCCCGCACAAGGCGCGCTGGTGGGAGATCGTGGCCAAGTACGGCGTGACGATCTTCTACACCGCTCCGACGGCCATTCGGACGTTCATGAAGTGGGGCGACGAGATTCCCGCTCAGCACGACATGTCGTCGCTGCGACTGCTCGGCACGGTCGGCGAGCCGATCAACCCCGAGGCGTGGATCTGGTACCGCAAGAACATCGGCGGCGACCGCACGCCCGTCGTCGACACCTGGTGGCAGACCGAGACCGGCGGCATCATGATCAGCCCGTTGCCGGGCGTGACGGCCACCAAGCCCGGTTCGGCCATGACGCCACTTCCCGGTATCACCGCCGACGTGGTGGACGATACCGGGACGCCGGTACCGAACGGTGGCGGCGGCTATCTCGTGCTGACCGAGCCGTGGCCCGCGATGCTCCGCACCATCTGGGGAGACCCGGAGCGGTTTAAGGAGACGTACTGGTCCCGGTTCGCCGACCAGGGTTACTACTTCGCCGGCGACGGAGCGAAGAAAGACGAGGACGGCGACATCTGGCTGCTCGGACGAGTGGACGACGTCATGAACATCTCCGGGCACCGGATCTCGACGACCGAGGTCGAGTCCGCACTCGTGTCGCACGACAAGGTGGCCGAGGCGGCGGTGGTCGGGGCGAGTGACCCTACGACCGGCCAGGGCATCGTGGCCTTCGTCATCCTCCGAGCCGAGGCCGGAGACGGTGGCGACGGCATCGCCAAGGAACTGCGGGATCACGTCGCGAAGGAGATCGGCCCGATCGCCAAGCCGCGGCAGATCATGGTCGTGCCCGAACTGCCGAAGACACGGTCCGGCAAGATCATGCGGCGGCTGCTACGTGACGTGGCCGAGAACCGTGAACTCGGTGACGTCACCACCCTGGCCGACCCGACTGTGATGAACCTGATCGGCGAGGGTCTGGCGAAGGGCGGCCGCTCCGACGACTGACGTTCGATCACGTTCAGCATGCCGGTTGGTGCCGTACTAGGCGCGTGCGCCTGGCACGGCACCAACCGGCCTAGTGGAGCGGCCCGGCCGTCTTAGGGTGCGTCGTCCTGAGTGCTTACGTCCCCGGATTGTGCAGGGTCGGTTTGCGAGCCCTCGTCACCGTCGCCGTCCACGGGCGGCTCCGTCGGCTCGGGGCTGGTCGGTTGAGTTGGTTCCGGCGAGGAGCGCGTCGCCGGCTCTTCCGACGTCTCGGGGCTTGGCTCGCGTGCGTTCGACGACCCCTCGTTCTCGGGTTCGGCGGTGTCCGGCGACTCGGCCTGACCCGGCGAAGGCGCGACCCGCTCAGGACTCGGCGCGGGCGCGTCCTGCGGGGCGTCCCCGCCTGACGCGCGATCGCTCGGCTCGGCAGTGCCCGCGCCGCCGACCACGAGCTGGCCGAGAGTGGTCCGTCCTCCGCCAGAGAAGCTGTTGCCGGAGACCGACTCGATGCCGGTAACCACGAGGAGTGCCAGGACGAACGACGCCACGGCACCGGTTGCGATGACCGGAACCCGGCCGGTCGTCCAGCGTCGCCAGCCACGCTGATCGTTCCCCGTCAAGTCGGCGTCGTACGCGCCTGCGGGTACGTCCCCCTCAACCGCTTCGAGCGGCGCCGTAGCGTCCCCCTCAACCTGGTCGAGCGTCGCGGTCGAGATCCGCTCCAATTCGGCCGTATCACCATCGACGGCGTTACTGTCGGCCAGCGCCGCCGTTGCCGTCATCCCCTCGGCCGGAACCGCCGGGGTGATGACTGTGCTGGACGACGGAAGCTCACCCGTCCGGATTATCGTCCGGGCGGCCGCTTGCCTCGTCCGGTCCAGGGACCGCAGGGAGAGTTCGGTGCCGAGCGTGGAAACCAGGCTTATCACCCCGACCCCGATAACGGTCCCGTAGACCCCGAGGCGAGAGGCGAGAAATGCGCCGACGACGGCGGCGAGGGAAGAGATCAGTACGTAAGCAGGTCGTATCTTCGAAGTCAGTTCCGCGTCAGCCATCAGTCTCGTTCATCGTAGTGGGCCCAGCCGTCACGACAAACGCCCGAGCGGGCCGTCTCGTTCCTCGTCCGGCCGCAGTGTGAGCACTCTCACGGGAACCCCGGAACTTCCCTGTGGATAACTCCAGAAGAGGGCGCTCAACCCGCCAGGCTGGTACGCATGCTGGCGAACAAACCGCCCGGGAGGCACCATGGCAATCATGACCACCGCAGCGCTCGGTCCTCCGCCGGCATCGCGTGGCCCGTTCACCCGAGCGGACCTCGACGCGATGCCCCACGACGGGCGGCGCTACGAGCTCATTGACGGGGACTCTGATCGTGAGCCCCGTACTCCGTCCGTGCCATCAGCAGGTGGTCCGCAACCTGACCTTTGTGCTCGAAGAAGCCCGTTCCGGCCCTGAGTACGCGCTCTTTTTCGCACCACTTGACGTGGCGCTGGACGAGCACAACGTCGTCCAACCGGACGTCCTGGTGGCCCGGGCGACCGACCTGTCCGACCGCGACCTTCCGGCACCACCGCTGCTCGCCGTCGAAGTCATGTCACCGTCCTCCCGGCGCTTCGACCTCCTGCTCAAGCGGTCATGGCACGAGGACGCCGGCACCCTCGGGTACTGGATCATTGACCCGGAGGCACCGAGCATCCGCGCTTGGGAACTCCGCGACGGCCGCTACCTCGAGATCGCTCACTGCACCGGTGGCGAGCGGTTCACTACCGAAGTGCCCTATCCGGTCGACTTTGCTCCGGCAGAGCTCATCGGCGACCGCAAGTTCCGCAACTGAGCGGGCCGGTCCGCCGTTCACGGATTGGATCGGTGGGCGGGTCCACCCAAGGCCGCAGGTACCCTACTGACCCAACCGAAGATGGGAGGAACGCATGCCAAGCGCCGCCGGCCTCGTTGTGGTCCTGGCCGCGTTCTGGCTCGCGCTCTCCGGCCACTACACGGTCCTGCTGCTCGCGCTTGGAGCGGCATCGGTCGCGCTCGTCGTGTGGATCTCTCAGCGCATGGAAATCGTCGACGAGGAACAGCCTATCCAGGTGACCCTGGGTCTGCCGCGCTACGCCCTATGGCTCATGGGTCAGGTGCTCATCGCTGCGGTGCGGGTCTCGCGACTGGTCTGGTCGCCGCGGCCGGCGCTGCGTCCCGTCGTCGCACGGACGGACGCCGCCGGCATGTCCCATCTCGCCCAGACGATCTACGCCAACTCCATCACCCTGACGCCGGGCACGCTCTCTCTCACCGTCGACGACGAGTGCGTCGAGGTTCACAGCCTCCAGCCGTCCGGCCTGGACGAACTGAGTGACGGCGCGATGCTGAGCCGCGTACGCCGGCTGGAGTCACGCTGATGCTCGCCGCCGCGATGGTGGCCATCCTGGTCACGATGGTGCTGGCGCTCGCGCGCGCCGTGATCGGTCGGCGGCTGTACGACCGCATCCTGGCGATCAACATGTTCGGCACCAAGACCGTGCTGTTCATCGCTATCGTCGGCTTCCTCACCGGGCGGCCAGACTTCCTCGACATTGCCCTGGTCTACGCCTTGATCAACTTCGTCAGCACGGTGGCCGTGCTGCGCCTGAGCCATTACCGCGAGGCGCTGTGACTGTGGTGGACGTGGCGAGTGGCGTGCTGCTGCTCGCGGGCAGCTTGTTCGCCGTGACCGGCGGTGTCGGCCTCCTGCGGTTCCCGGACTTCTACACCAGGACGCATGCGGTCGGCCTGATGGACTCCGCTGGCGCAAGCCTCATCCTGGTCGGCCTTCTTTTGCAGGCACCCGACCTGGCCAGCGCCGTCCGGCTGGTCCTGATCATGATCGTCCTGCTCATCACGAGTCCCACCGCCACCCACGCCTTGGCCCACGCGGCACGCAACGACGGCGTCCGGGTCTGGGCTGAGCGGGAGGGCAAGCGGCGATGAGCACCTTCGATCTGGCCGAAGCAGTTCTGCTCGGCATCCTCCTCGTGACCGCGCTCGCGATCACCAGGGCTCGCAGCCTCTTCGTCTCCGCCATGCTCGGCGGTCTGTTCAGCCTGGTCACGGCGAGCTTGTTCGTCCTGCTCGATGCCGTGGACGTAGCGTTCACCGAGGCAGCCGTCGGCGCCGGCATCAGCACGGTGTTGTTCATCACCGCCCTGGCCTTGACCAACTCGCGCGAGGCGACGACACCCCGGCGTCGCGTCGTCCCCGCGGGCCTGGTGGCGATCCTCGCGACGGCGGGGCTTATTTACGCGAGCTTGGACCTTCCAGGCGTGGGTGACCCGGAAAGCCCCGTCCAGACGCATCCGATCACTGAGACCTACCTGCAAGAGTCACAGCACGACCTGCACATCCCCAACACCGTCACCGGCGTGCTGGCGAGCTATCGCGGGTACGACACGCTGGGCGAGGTCGTGGTGATCTTCACCGCCGGAATCGGCGTCCTGCTGCTGATGCTGGGGCCAAGGCGCCCGGCGGACGAGGTGCGAGACCGCGCGTACCTGCAATCCGAGTACCGGGTCTTGCGCGTAGTCAGCAAGACGCTAATGCCGTTCATTCTGCTGTTCGCCCTGTACGTCATGCTCCACGGCGAATTCGGGCCCGGTGGCGGCTTCCAGGCCGGCGTGATCTTCGGCGCAGGTTTCATCCTGTACACGCTGATGTTCGGCCTGGGTGCCGTCCAGCGAGTGCTGCCAATGCGGGCGCTCGTGATCCTCATCCCGATCGGGGTACTGATCTTCGCCGGAACCGGCGTGGCCACCATGGCGCTCGGCGGCGGTTTCCTCGACTACAACGAGTTCAATCCCAACAATCCCTCCAGTGGCCAGGTCGCGGGGATCTTGCTGATCGAAATCGGGGTCGGAGTCACCGTCGCCGCAGTCATGGTGGCGATGTTCTACGCCCTCATCCGCAGGGGGGTGCGACGGTGATCGCGACCCACTACAGCTACTGGATCATCTTCGCGCTGATGATGATCGGCCTGTACGCGGTGATGAGCCACGGCAACCTGGTGAAGAAGCTGATCGGCCTGAACGTGTTCCAGGTGGCCGTCTTCATGTTCTTCATCAGCCTGGGCCGGGTTGAGGAGGGCAGCCCGCCGATCATCACCGAGGGCGTCGAGATCTACTCCCACCCGCTGCCACACGTGTTGATCCTGACCGCGATCGTGGTCGGCGTCGCGACGACGTCGGTCGGTGTCGCGTTGGCAATCAGAATCTATGAAGCGTACGGCTCCGTCGAAGAGGACGACGCGCTGGCGCGGGACGCGGCTGAGGAGGCGAACGAGTGATCTCCCAGCTGCCTGCCCTCCAGGTCGTCGTCCCGCTCGTGTGTGCTGCGATCTGCTTGCTGCTGCGCTCGGCGTTCGGCGCGTGGCTGCTGTTCAGTCTTGCCTCTGTGGCCACGCTGGTGACCGCGATCATCTTGACCGTCCAGGTGGGGGACGGCGAGACGATCAGCTACGCCATGGGCGGATGGGTGGCACCCGTCGGGATCGAACTCGTGGTCGACCAGGCGAACGCCGTCGTGCTGCTTCTGCTCGGGGGTGTCGCGGTGATCGCCGCCGGCTACGGCCGCCGCAGCATCGAAGCCGAAGTCCGGCAACGGCGCATCCGGATGTTCTACGCCGCACTCTGCCTGCTGCTCACCGGCCTGCTCGGCATCGCGGTCACAGGCGACGCGTTCAACCTGTTCGTGTTCCTGGAGATCTCCTCGCTCTCGTCCTACGCCCTCATCGCGCTGGGACGGCACCGCAGGGCGTTGCTGGCCGCCTTCCAGTACCTGGTGATCGGCACGGTCGGCGGGACGTTCCTGCTTATCGGCGTCGGCCTTACCTACGCGGTCACAGGGACGCTGAACATGGCCGACCTGGCCGATCGGCTGCCCGAGATCGCCGGCAACCGGGCCGTCACCGGCGCGGTGGTGTTCGTCTTCGTGGGCCTCGCGATCAAGATGGCCGCGTTCCCGCTCCATGCCTGGCTGCCCGGCGCGTACGCCGAGGCCCCGTCGGTTGTGAGCGTGGTGCTGGCTGCCGTGGGAACCAAGGTGGCGATCTACGCGTTCGCCCGGTTCGCCTTCACCGTCTTCGGGATCGACATCGTGTACGGCGATCTGCCGATCGGAGAGGCGGTCCTCGCCGTCGGCGCCTTGGGGATGCTGGCAGGGGCCGCCGTGGCGTGCATACAGCAGGACTTCAAACGCCTGCTCGCGTGGTCCAGCATCAGTCAGATCGGCATGATCGTGACCGGTATCGGGCTAGCGACGGCGAGCGGGGTCAGTGCGGCGTATCTGCACCTGATCAACCACGCGATCACCAAAGGTGCGCTTTTCGCCGCGGCGGGTGTCCTGCTGCTCCGGCTGGGGTCGACGTCCCTGGCATCGATGGAGGGCCTCGGCCGCCGGATGCCCCTGACGTTCGGCGCGGTCGTCGTCGCCGGGCTGGGCCTGATCGGTGTCCCGCCGGCTGCTGGATTCGCCAGCAAGTGGGCCCTTGCCGCCGCTCTCGTCGAGGACGGCCAGTGGTTCGTGCTCGTTGTCCTACTGGTCAGCTCGCTGCTGGCCATGGTCTACGTGGGCCGCATCGTCGAGGTCGGCTGGTTTCGTAGGCCACCCGATGCGGGCGGCGAGCAGGAGGCCGAGGCGGCGGTGCCCACCCCTGTAGCGCAAGGAACAGTCCTGGCGAAGGCCAATCCGAGCACCGTGCGGACCCAGGAACGCACGCCCGTGCTGATGGCAGCACCAGTCGCGCTTCTCGTCCTGGCTTCCGTGTACTTCGGCATCGACGCGAGCTGGACGTCGGCGCTCGCGGACGCGGCGGCCGGCGTCCTTGCAGGCGGAGGTACGCGGTGAGCGCGTCCGTCGCCCCGCCTGTCGCTATCGCGCTGCCCTTCGCGGCGGCGGCTGGTGTGCTGCTGTGCGGCCGGCGTCCGAATGTCCGCGAAACCGTCTCAATGGTCGCCGGTGTGGCCCTTGCGGCAGTCCTGTTCAGCCTGTGGCCCATCGCCGAGGACGGCGGGCGGATCGAGCTTTGGACCTGGGTACCGGGCATCACGCTGACGCTCGAGCTCGAGCCGCT
>JASLBX010000483.1 GCA_030146385.1 Jiangellaceae bacterium
TCCGTCGTGACGCGCGCGACGAGCGAGCCCCGCCGCTCGGTGCTCTGCGTCACGACGGACGTCGACACGCTGTCGCAGTTCGTCCAGTGGGGCGGCATCCTGATGATCGTCAGTGTCGGGCAGCTGATCGTCGCGACCGTCATCATGGCCGTCTACTCCTGGCAGCTGACCCTGCTGGTGTGGGTCTGCTTCCTGCCGCTGTTCATCCTGCTGCGCCACTTCCAGCGCATCGTCTCGGCGGCGTACAGCGTCGTCCGCGAGCGAGTCGGGATCACGCTCGGCGCGATCTCCGAGTCGGTCGTCGGCGCGCAGGCGGTGCGGGCGTACGCGATCGAAAAGCGCACGCAGGACCGCATCGACGAGGCGGTGGAGAATCACAGGTCGGCGGCCGTCCGGGCGCAGAAGCTGGTCGCGTTCACCTTCTCCACCGGCGAGGTGATCGCCGCGCTCGCCAACTCGGCGGTCGTCGTGGTCGGCGTCCTGCTCGGGGTGGCCGGTGACATCACGCTCGGCGAGCTGCTGGCCTTCCTGTTCCTGGTGACGCTGTTCGTCGGGCCGGTCCAGGTCAGCACCGAAGTGCTCAACGAGGCCCAGAACGCCGTGGCCGGCTGGCGCCGCGTGCTCGGCGTCCTGGACACGCCGGCCGACGTGGCCGATCCCGGTCCCAAGGGCGTGAAACTACCCCGGGGACCGATCGACGTGCGGTTCGAGCAGGTGTCGTACGCGTACCCCGGCGGTCCCACTGTCCTGCATGACGTGACGGTCGACATCCCGCCGCGATCGCGGATCGCCGTGGTCGGGGAAACCGGGTCGGGCAAGACGACCTTCGCCAAGCTGCTCACCCGCCTGATGGACACGGGCACGGGAAGGGTCCTGATCGACGGCGTCGACCTGCGCGACATCAAGTTCGACTCATTGCGCGACCGGGTCGTGATGGTGCCCCAGGAGGGGTTCCTGTTCGACGACACGTTGCGGGCGAACATCCGGTACGGCCGACCGGCCGCGTCCGACGACGACGTAAAGCTCGCGCTGACCGAGCTCGGCCTGGCCGAGTGGCTCGAGAGCCTCCCAGCGGGCCTCGACACGCCAGTCGGGCAACGCGGTGAGTCGCTGTCCGCGGGGGAGCGGCAACTCGTGGCGCTCGCCCGGGCCTACCTGGCGGACCCGGACCTGCTCGTGCTGGACGAGGCGACCTCAGCAGTCGACCCGGCCACCGAGGTACGGCTGGCCCGGGCCCTGGAGGGAATCACGCGGGGACGGACGGCCGTCACCATCGCCCACCGGCTCTCCACGGCCGAGGCGGCGGACGAGGTCTTCGTCTTCGATGGCGGCCGGCTGGTCCAGCGTGGGCGGCATCGCGACCTCGTGGCGGAGAACGGCGTGTACGGCCGGCTGCACGCGGCCTGGGTAACTCAATCGCGTTGATCCTGGTGATCATCGGCACTTTCCGGGCAATGTAGCCGGAAACTGCCGATGATCATGGGGACCTAAAGCTACCGGTTGGCGTCGCGGAGCGTCCCCGTGACGGCCCGGTTCGGGTCTCCCACCGTGCAGAGGATCTCGCGGTCACCTTCGTCCCAGGATTCCTCGGTCGGTGCGAGATAGCCGTAGTCGAGCTGCGATTCGTTCCACGAAACGCCGACGAACTCCTCGAACTCTGCGTGGCACGCCTCGTCGGCCTGCTCCTGGATGGCTTCGGCGCCGGGGTACGCCTCCTCGGCGGGCGACACGTCAACGGCCGCCATTACCTCGTCGGTGTGCTCCTCGGAACAGGGGACGGCTGTGACCTTGCTGATCTCGCTGTCGTTGGTGAACCCGTCCAGGCAGTCCCCGACCCGCAGATCGAACACGTTCACCTCGGTCGCCTCGACCAGCTCCCCGGTTTCGGCGTCACGCTCCGGGCCCTCGGAGCATCCGGCGACCAGCACTCCCAGCGCAACGGCGAGCGCTGCGCAGGACTGGGCGGCTCGCGGCCGCGGCATGCCGTTCACGCGGATGTCTCCTTGCTCGTTGCGGATCACCGGCAGGTACTCAACCACGTCGACAGTGGCGGCGTGAAGCCGGACCGGCAGAATAGCGCTCATGCCCGGACTCGATCCGGCCCTCGCGGCCCAACTCAAGCGCGACCCGCAAGGCCTGGTCGCCGCCATCGTCCAGCAATACGACACCGGTGAGGTGCTGATGCTCGGCTGGATGGACGACGAGGCGCTCGCGCGCACCCTGACGACCGGCCGGGCGACGTACTGGAGCCGCTCGCGCCAGGAGTACTGGGCCAAGGGCGACACCAGCGGTCACGTCCAGCACGTGCGTGAGGTCCGCCTCGACTGTGACGGCGACACCCTCCTGGTCAAGGTCGACCAGGTCGGCGCCGCCTGCCACACCGGCGCCCGCACCTGCTTCGACGCGGACCAGCTCGAGGTCCGCCTCGATGGCTGAGCCGAACGTCGGGCGGAGCCGAACCTTCGGCCCGGTCCTGCTCGTCGGTCTGGCCAGCGCCGGGCTCGCCGCT
>JASLBX010000494.1 GCA_030146385.1 Jiangellaceae bacterium
GCCGAAGGCTGGACCGAATCGGTCGCCGCGCCATTGGACGACCGCCCAGCGGTCTGTTCGGCCTCGACCCGGGCGTGCCGCTTGGGGACTGCCAGCCGGAGGACGTCAGCGAGGGTGCCGGCGTAGGAGTCCGCCACCGTCCGGGCCAGCCGCGCTACCTCGGCGCTGAGCACCGGTTCGCTGGACACCACCCGCTGCAGCGGCTGCAGCCGCCCCTCGTGCGCCGAGACGTTCGACACGGCAAGAACTAGGCCCGCCACCCGGCGACCGGCGAACCGAACGGCCACCCGGCAGCCGACCCGGACGTCGGCCGCCAGGTCGGCCGGCACCGCGTAGTCGAACGGGCGGTCCAGATGTGCCAGCGGCACCTCCACCGCGACGCTGGCCACGTGCGGACGCTCGGCCGGCTCGGTGGGGTCGGGCACCGGCCGATATGTATCAGACAGCCGCGACAGTCGAGGTCAGGCGTCCACAGCGCGACGCAGATCGTCGACCCGGTCGGCGCGCTCCCACGTGAACTGCGCGAGCTCGCGGCCGAAGTGCCCGTAGGCGGCCGTCTCGCCGTAGATGGGCCGCAGCAGGTCGAGGTCGCGGATGATGGCGGCGGGCCGCAGGTCGAAGACCGACAGCACGGCGGCCTGGATGTGCTCGACCGGAACCGTTTCGGTGCCGAAGCACTCGACGAAGAAGCCCACCGGGTGCGCCTTGCCGATGGCGTACGCGACCTGGACCTCGCACCGGGTGGCGAGGCCAGCCGCGACGATGTTCTTCGCGACCCAGCGCATCGCGTACGCGGCGGACCGGTCGACCTTGGACGGGTCCTTACCGCTGAACGCGCCGCCGCCGTGCCTGGCCATCCCGCCGTACGTGTCGATGATGATCTTGCGACCGGTCAGCCCGGCATCGCCCATTGGCCCGCCTACCTCGAACCGTCCGGTCGGGTTGACCAGCAACCGGTAGCCGTCGCTGTCGACGTCGAAGTTCGCCAGGACGGGCTTGACAACGTGGTTCTCGATGTCGGGCGTGAGCAGGTTCTCGAGGTCGACGTTGGAGGCGTGCTGGCTCGAGACCACGACAGTGTCGACCCGCGCGGCGCGGTCGCCTTCGTAGTCGATGGTGACCTGGGTCTTGCCATCCGGCCGCAGGTACGGCACGACGCCGGACTTGCGGACCTCCGCCACCCGCTCGGCCAGCCGGTGCGCGATGATGATCGGCAGCGGCATGAGCTCGGGCGTCTCGTCGCACGCGTACCCGAACATCAGGCCCTGGTCGCCCGCGCCCTGCCGGTCGAGCGGATCGACCGAATGCGCGGCGTCGACCCGGTGCTCCCACGCGTCGTCGACACCTTGCGCGATGTCCGGCGACTGCGAGCCGATCGACACGGACACGCCGCACGAGTTGCCGTCGAAGCCCTTGGTCGAGGAGTCGTAGCCGATGTCGAGGATCGTCTCGCGGACCAGCCCCGGGATGTCGGCGTAGGTCTGGGTCGTGACCTCGCCGCCGACGTGCACCAGACCGGTCGTGACGAACGTCTCGACGGCTACCCGGCTGTTCGGGTCGTCCTTAAGCAGGGCGTCCAGAATCTTGTCGCTGATCTGGTCGCAGATCTTGTCCGGGTGACCCTCGGTCACCGATTCCGAAGTGAACAGCCGTCGCGCCACAGAGTTCTCCTTGCCCGGTCGTATGGCCGCGGTCTCGGCCCATGAGCGTACGTTCCCGCCAGCGCTCCCGGCGGAACCTACCGCGAACAATATTCGACCAAGGGCCGGGTGACGAATCGTCTCCGGCTCGTGCGAGGGCGGACCACGGCGGTCCAGGCGGTGGCCGCCGCGGCCGACCCCTTCCCGTCAGCCGGTCTCATGGATCGCACGCGGCGCCCTCAGGGTGTAGACCATGTACGCAATGATCACCATGAAGCAGACCGCCGGGACGATGAACGAGGTCGCAACACCGGTCGCATCGATCACTCGGGCCTGAAGCAGAGGAACCGTGGCGCCACCCACGATCGCCATCACCAGACCGGCAGCACCGAACTTGGTGTCCCGCCCGAGGCCTTCCAGGGCGATACCGTAGATCGTGGGGAACAGCAGCGACAGACACGCCGAGATCGCGACGACGGCGATGGCGCCGAGCACGTTTGGTGAGGCGATCGCCACGCCACACAGCACCACGCCGAGACAGGTCATCACGAGCGCCAGAACCCTGCTGTCGAACCATCCCATCAGGCCGACCATCACGAACCTGGAGATCAGGAAGACAATCAGGCTCGCCTGGAGCCACCATCCGGCCTCGCCGGAACTCCGCCCGAGGACGTCGCGCACGTAGATGATCGTGAAGGTCCAGACACAGGTTTGCGCCGCGACGTTGAAGTACTGGGCCGCCACTCCGAACGAGTAATGCCTGTTCGTGAGCAAACGCTTCAGGCGCGAGTTCGACCCGCGGAGGTCGACCTCACCGGTGCGGGCGGCCTTCAACCCCGGAACCCTGACCGCAGCGATGCCGACCCAGATCGCGATCAGAACCACGGCCAACCCGACGTACGGCCAGACCACGGAGCTGAGCTCGGCAGACTGGATGGTCTCGCGCTCCGCGGCGGGCATTGCCGCCCGCCCTTCAGCCGTGGCGGAATGCAGGTTCGGCAGGATGAACAACGCCGCGAGCAGCACGCCGGAGTTGACACCCAGCGGGTTGAACGCCTGAGCGAAGTTCAGCCGCCGGGTGGCGTTGCTCTCCGGGCCCATCGCCATGACGTAGGGATTGGCCGATGTCTCCAGGATGGACAGACCTGCCGCCATGCAGAAAATGGCGAACAGGAAGAACCCGAAGGTGGCCGACGCCGCGGCCGGCACGAACAACGACATGCCGGTCGTGGCCAGGCCCAGTCCGGCGAGCACCCCGATCTTGTAGTTGAACCGCTGGTTGATGAACGCGGCGGGCAGCGCGAGGCAGAAGTAGGCACCGTAGAACGACGTCTGCACCAGCGTTGCCTGGGTGGCGCTCATCGAGAAGATGGTCTGGAACGTCGCCACCAGGGTGTCGGTCATGTTCGCCGCAGTTCCCCAGGCGGCGAAGCAGCTCACGACGAGGACGAACGGGACGAGCATCCCCGGATGGAGGAACCTCGACTTCTCGTGGGTCAGGCCATCATGGATCGGGGTGCGTTTGCGATCTGGAGTCAGGCGAGCCGCTCGACGACCAGATCCCACACCACGTGCGCCAGCACCGACTTTGGCCCGAGCGGCACGGGAGTCGTCGAGCCGTCCGCGCCCAGGATGACCGCCTCGTTCTGCTCGCTCTCAAAGCCGCGCTCAGGTCCGACCTCGTTGACCACGAGCAGGTCGCAGCCCTTCCTGGCCAGCTTGGCTCGCCCGTGCTCAAGCACGCTGCCGGTCTCGTCGCCGGTCTCCGCGGCGAAGCCGACCACGATCTGCCCGTCGCGCCCGCGGGTCGCACCTAGCTCTGCTAGCACGTCGGGAGTCTGCTCCAGCTCGACTACGGGTACGGCCCGCTCCGCTGTCTTCTTGATTTTGGCCGCGGTGTAGGACCGGGGGCGGAAGTCGGCGACCGCTGCGGCCATCACGACCGCGTCCGCGCTCTCGGCGGCGTGCAACACGGCGTCGCGAAGCTCTTCCGCATTGACGACCGGCACCACGTCCGTCCCCGCGGGATCCGGGAGGGACACGTTCGCCGCGACGACCGTGACCCGAGCGCCTCGAGCGGCCGCCGCGCGGGCGAGAGCGTAGCCCTGCCGTCCGGACGAGCGATTGCCGATGAACCGCACGGGGTCGAGGAACTCGCGTGTTCCCCCGGCCGAGACGACGACGTGCCGTCCGGACAGGTCGGGCACAGCCGCT
Source organism: Jiangellaceae bacterium (assembly GCA_030146385.1). GTDB lineage: Bacteria > Actinomycetota > Actinomycetes > Jiangellales > Jiangellaceae > JASLBX01. Next base: position 3,855 of record JASLBX010000494.1, read on the forward strand.
TTACGGGCAAGCAGGTCTCGAGCGACGGCGACGATCTCGTCCGGCTCGGGCAACCGGCCCTTGCCCGAGTCGACGCCGGTCAACCGCCCGACGGCCGGTTCGAGCACCACCGCGCCCCTGGCCCGCAACGTCGAGACGTTGGCAGCAGTGGCTGGGTTCTCCCACATTTCGGTGTGCATGGCCGGGGCGTACAGCACCGGGGAGCGGGCCGTGAGCAGGGTCGAGGTCAGCAGGTCGTCGGCGAGTCCATGGGCGGCACGCGCCATCAGGTCGGCAGTGGCCGGCACAACGACAACCAGGTCAGCCTGCTGGCCGAGCCGCACATGCGGCACCTGGTCGACGTCGTCCCACACCTCGGCGGAGACCGGGTGGCCGGACAATGCGGCCCACGTGGCGGCACCGACGAACTTCAGCGCCGCCCTCGTCGGTATGACCCGAACGTCGTAGCCGGATTCAGTCAGGCTGCGTACGACCTCACAGGCCTTGTACGCGGCAATGCCCCCGCTGACGCCGATGACGACGCGGGGGCGTTCGGGCGCGCCGAAGGCCTGCGACGCCACGGGATTGGTTACTCCTGCTCGGGCTGAGCAGGCGCCGGCTCCTCGGCGGTCAGCAGGCCCTGATTGATCTCGCGTAGCGCGATCGACAGCGCCTTCTCCTGCACCTGGGTCTCGACCAGCGGGCCCACGTATTCGAGCAGGCCCTCACCGAGCTGCGAGTAGTACGCGTTGATCTGCCGCGCGCGCTTGGCGGCGTAGATGACCAGGGCGTACTTCGAGTCGGACTTCTCGAGCAGGTCGTCGATGGGTGGGTACGTGATGCCCTCGGCCACGCCGTGGGTACCGGACACGTTGATGCCTCCGGGCTCAAAGGGGACTTGGTTCGAACTTCCTCACGCAGTGCCGTCAGGCTCCGCAGAGGAACTCATCAAGGTTACCAGTTCTTTGCATACCTGCTCGACATCGTGATTCACGATGGTGACGTCGAACTCGTCCTCACCGGCCAGTTCCTCTTTCGCGGTGGCCAGACGGCGCTCACGCTCTGCGGCGTCCTCGGTGCCGCGTCCGACAAGGCGGCGGACCAACTCGTCCCACGTGGGTGGGGTCAGGAACACGAACAGCGCGTTCTGCCCGCTCTCGCGGATCTGCCGCGCTCCTTGCAGGTCGATCTCCAGCAGGCACGACCGCCCTTCGGCGAGTGCCTTCTCCACGGGCCGGCGTGGCGTGCCGTACTTGGCTCGTCCGTGAACCACGGCCCACTCGAGGAACTCACCGGCGTCGACCATCCGGTCGAAGGTGGCGTCGTCGACGAAGTGATAGTGCACCCCGTCGATCTCGCCGGGACGGGGGAAGCGGGTGGTGACGGACACCGAGATCCACAGTTCGGGATGGCTGGCACGCAGCCGCCGGACGACCGTCGTCTTTCCTACAGCGGTCGGCCCGGATAGGACCACCAGCCGACCCGCTCCCCCGTGAGACGCAGGCGTGCCGTTCAGGCGCGGCCTCCGAACTCGCGCTCGAGGGCGGCGATCTGGTTGGCACCGAGGCCACGCACGCGACGGTTCTCGGCGATGCCGATCCGTTCCATGATCTGCGTAGCGCGGACCTTGCCGACGCCGGGCAGGGATTCAAGCAGCGCGGAGACCTTCATCTTGCCGATGACGTCGTTCGTCTCGCCCTCCTTGAGCACCTCCGTAAGAGAGGCGCCGGAGTGCTTCAGCCGATTCTTGACCTCCGCACGCTCCCGGCGGGCTTCAGCTGCCTTGGCGAGCGCGGCAGCGCGCTGTTCGGGGGTCAGGGAAGGGAGCGCCACGGGCGGTTCACCTCTGGTTTCACTCGAAATGGGTATGGACAACGGGAACCTAGCGAGTCTTCACCCCTGAGAGCAACGTGAACTCGCAAATAGCTTGCTCAGTAGCCGCAAGCAGAGCCTTCGGATCGGGTCCTGCCTGCAGGATCTCACGCGAGCTGGACGGCAGGACGTTGGGCAGCGTATCGCCGAAAACACGCCGCAGTCCGTCCAAGGTGCCGCCTTGTGCGCCAACACCGGGAGCGAGCAGCGGGCCTCCGATATCGAGATCCTCGCTGGTCGGACCGATGGTGGCGCCGACAACGCAGCCGACGCTACCCAGGGTCGGGGCGCCGGCATTGATCTTTCGGACCTGGTCGAGCACGGCGCCCGCGACCGTCCGGCCACCGGGGAGCCGTGCCTGCTGGACCTCCGCACCCTCGGGATTGGACGTCAAGGTGACGATGAACACACCGTTGCCGTGCGCCAGGGCGGTGTCGAGCAGCGGACGAAGCGACTCGAAGCCGAGGTACGGCGTGGCGGTCACTGCATCCGAGCACAGCGGGGACGCCGGTTTCACGAAGGTGTCGGCGTACGCCTGGATGGTCGAGCCGATATCGCCCCGCTTGGCGTCCATGAGGACGAGCGCGCCCGCCTGCTTGGCCGCAGCGACCGTCCGCTCGAGAACCGCGACACCGCGCGAGCCGTGCCGCTCGAAGAACGCGGACTGCGGCTTGAGCACGGCGACCCGGTCACCGATGGCCTCGACGACGGTCATGGCGAACCGCTCGAGCCCGACGGGGTCGTCCGGCAGGGCCCAGGAGGCAAGAAGAGCCGGATGTGGGTCGACCCCGACGCAGAACGCTCCGCGCGTGTCCATGGCGGTGCGCAGCCGGCCACCGAACGTCATCTGTGTCCTCCATCGCGCTCCGCCGCCAACCGCCGCAGGATGCGACTGGGCCACAGCGGGCCGCCGTAGACGAGTCCAGTGTAGGCCTGGACGAGCGTCGCACCTGCTTGTACGCGCTCAATGATGTCCTCGGCCGACTCGATCCCGCCGACCGAGATGATGGTTAGGGAGTCGCCGGCGTGCTGTCGCAGCAGCCGGAGCACCTGGAGCGATCGCTCTTTCAACGGTGCGCCGGACAGCCCGCCCGGGCCGATGGCTTCGACCGTGGCCGGATCGGTTCGCAGGCCGTCCCGGCTGATCGTGGTGTTGGTGGCGATGATCCCGTCCAGCTTGAGCTCCGTGACCAGGTCGGCGATGGCTCGAACATCGTCGTCGGCCAGGTCCGGGGCGATCTTCACCAGGAGAGGGACGGGACGCTGCGCCACCTGATCGGCCGTGCGGCGGACCGCTTCGAGCAGCGGCCGGAGCTGATCGACGGCCTGCAGATCGCGCAGGCCGGGCGTGTTGGGTGAGCTGACGTTGACCACCAGGTAGTCGGCGTTGGGCGCGAGCAGGCGAGCGCTGGCGACGTAGTCGTCGACGGCCCGGTCGGCGGGCACGGCCTTGGTCTTGCCGATGTTGACACCGACGAGCGGGCGGGTCTCCGCGGCTTGCGCCCTTCGCCTTGACTGCGAGCGGGCACGGCGCGCCAGCCGGGCAGCCACCACCCGCGCGCCGTCGTTGTTGAAGCCCATCCGGTTGACGATCGCCCGGTCGGGGACCAGCCGAAACAGGCGCGGTTTCGGGTTGCCCGGCTGCGGCTGGCCCGTGACCGTTCCGATCTCGACGAATCCGAAGCCCAGCGCCGCGAGCGCGTCGATGCCGGCCGCGTCCTTGTCGAAGCCGGCGGCCAGCCCGAGCGGGTTCGGGAACTCCCGCCCCAGGGCCCGCACGGGGAGGTCCGGGACGTGGCACACCCGGCGGACCAGCCGCTCCCCACCCGGTGTGGCAACCAGAGCCCGCAGCGCCTGAAAGCTCCATCTATGAGCCCGCTCCGCGTCCATTCGCCGCAGCGAATTGAAGGCCCACTCATACACCCTCACGGTTGGTCACCTGATCGCCCGCCCAGTTGGTCACCTGATCGCCGATTGGTCACCTGATCGTTGCCACATAAACGATCAGGTGACCCGAGGCGGGTTGCGTAGCTGGTCACAGACGGTGCACCTCACCTGATCGCATCTCAGCATGTGGACTCAAAACGATCAGATGAGTAACAGCGGGCGAAGCCCGCAGGTCGCACGGTTGGTAGGTCATCTGATCCATTCCGGCCGGAGTCACCGGAGGGCCGCCGACCACGACTGCAGCGACCGCACGCCCAACCGGCCGCTCAGCAGGGCCTCGATCCCCTGGACGGCCGCGGCCAGGCCCTGCACGGTTGTGATGCACGCGATGTTCGCCTGGATTGCCGCACGCCGTATCTCGTACCCGTCGTTACGTGGGCTCCCGCCGGACGTCGTCCCGCTCGGCGTGTTGACGATCAGCGCGATATCACCGTCCAGAATCCGCGACACGATCGTCGGCGTCCCGTCCGGCTCATGGCCCGTCCACAGCTTGCCCACGACCTCCGCGTCGACGCCGTTGCGGCGTAGCACATCCGCCGTCCCCGCCGTCGCCACGATCGAAAAGCCCAGGTCGGCCAACCGCTTGACCGGGAAGATCATGTGCCGCTTGTCGCGGTTGGCCAGCGACACGAACACCTTCCCCGTCGTCGGCAGTGCCCCGAACGCCGCCGCCTGCGACTTGGCGAACGCCGTGCCGAACAA
>JASLBX010000496.1 GCA_030146385.1 Jiangellaceae bacterium
GACGATGAGCGAAGTAGCCGTCATACGGCAGGCTCCTTTGCGGTCTTGGCGCCCTGTAGCCCGACGACGACTCCGGCGAGCGCCAGCAGGACGGGCAGGCCTGCCGGCAAGAACGGCGCAGTGGCCAGCGCGATGGCCACGCCCGCCAAGGCCGCGCGGCGTGTTGCGGGATCCCGCATCGCCGGAAGGATCAGCGCCAGCAGGACGGCAGGGAAGGCCGCGTCGAGGCCGAACGCATCGGTGTCCGTGACCACTGTCCCGCCGAAGGCTCCCGCGAGCACGCCGACGTTCCAGCACGCGAACAGTGCTACCCCGCACGCCCAGTAGGCCGCCCGCCGGCGTTCGCGCTCATCCTGCGCTAGCGCGAAGGCCACCGACTCGTCGATCATCAGGTGGCTGCCCACGATCCGGCGTGGCCAACCTTTGCCGAGCACGTCGCCGATCGCGAAGCCGAACGGCAGGTGCCGCGCGTTCACCAGCAATCCCGCGACGACGGCGGCGATGGGGTTGCCACCGGACGCCACAATGCCGACGAACATGAACTGCGCTGCGCCGGCGAACACGACAACCGACAGCAGCATCGGCAGCCAGAACGGCAGGCCGAGGCTCACCGTGATCGCACCGAACGAGACACCGACGATGGCGTCGGCGAGGCAGACGAGCGCGATATCCCGGGCCAGATCCCGGTCGAGGGTTCGCCAGATCGAACGCATAGTATTCAATACTGAACGCTGGGCAGGCGTTCGTCAAGACGAACGTATCGACCTATGGAGCGAACGATGGCCGATGGTGGCAAGGCGCCGATCGCAGTCATCGCGGAGTCCTTGCGGCGCGAACGCAGCCGGGCGGGACTGTCGCTGGCCGAGGTCGCCCGGCGGGCAGGGATTGCGAAGTCGACGCTCTCGCAACTGGAGTCCGGCTCGGGCAACCCAAGCGTCGAGACGCTGTGGGCGCTCGGCGTGGCGCTGGACGTGCCGTTCGCCCAGCTCGTCCAGCCGGCCCGGCCGAGGGTCCAGGTCATCCGGGCCGGGGAGGGGCCGGCGGTCGCGTCCGAACGAGCGAACTATGTCGCCACGCTGCTCGCCTCCTGCCCGCCCAACGCGCACCGCGACATCTACTTGATCACCGTCCAGCCCGGCACCCCGCGGGAGTCAGACCCGCACATGCCAGGCGTCGTCGAGCACGTGATCCTCAGTGCGGGCCGGGCTCTGATCGGCGTCGCCGACGATCCGGTCGAGCTGAACCCTGGCGACTACGTGGCCTATCCGGGCGACGTGGCGCACGTCTTCAAGGCGCTCGAGCCGGACACGGTGGCCGTGCTCGTGTCCGAACACGTCTGATCGGCGACAGTCCGGGCGGCATTCGCGGCCTCGTCGTCCGGCGCGTCCTGCGCGGCCCGCTCGCCGCTTACCTGGGAGTGGTAGGCAGAAACCTCGGCGGCGACCGTTTCCGCGTCCCACCCCAGATGGTCGGCGATCAGTTTGGCGACGGCCGCTGCCGCCTCCTCGCCCCGGTCGGGCGTCTCGATCGACACGCGGGTCCGCCGGACGAGAACGTCGTCGAGATGCTGCGCGCCCTCATGGGTCACTGCGTACACGATCTCGGCGCGAAGGTATCGCTCCGCTCCGGCGATCGGTTCGGCCAGAGAGGCGTCCCGCTCGATCATGGCGAGCAGGTCGGCGACGGCCGATCCGTAGCGGCTCAGCAGCCGCTCGATCACCGGCAGCGAGAGTCCGGTTCGCGCAGCTATCCCGTGGCGACTCGCCCACATTTCGTGGTACCCGACTGCACCCAGGATGGGCAGCCGCTCGGTCAGGGATGGCGCGACCGCATCGCCGAGCCCGCTTGCCGCCGTATCAACGACGTCCGCCGCCATGACCCGGTACGTCGTGTACTTGCCGCCCGCGACGACGAACAACCCGGGAACCGGCTCGGAGACCGCGTGTTCTCGGGACAGCTTCGCCGTCTCGCTCGACCGGCCGGCCAGCAGCGGGCGCAGCCCGGCATATACACCGACGATGTCGGCCTCGGTGAGCGGATCGCGGAGGACAGCGTTGACGTGATCGAGCAGGTACTGGACGTCCGCCCGGCTCGCAGCGGGGTTCGCCCGGTCCAGCGACCAGGGTGTGTCGGTCGTCCCGATGATCCAATGCTCGTCCCACGGGATGACGAACAGCACGCTCTTCTCGGTGCGCAGGATCAGGCCGGTGCCGAGGTCGATGCGGTCACGTGGGACGAGCACGTGCACGCCCTTGGACATGCTGACGTGGAACTCGCCATCGGTACCGGCGAGCCGGTGGAGTTCGTCCGTCCAGACTCCTGTCGCGCTGATCATCCGTCGCGCCCGGACGATGAACTGGCTGCCGGATTCCGCGTCCCATACCTCTGCGCCAACGACCCTGCCGTTCTCGACGAGCAGCCTGGTGGCCGAGACGTGGTTGACCACCGTGGCGCCGTGCTGGGCGGCGGTGCGGGCCAGCATCATCGTGAATCGGGCGTCGTCCACCTGCGCGTCGTAGTAGCGGATCGCCCCGGTGAGCGCGTCACTGCGCAGTGACGGCGCCAGCTTGAGCGCCCGGCTGCGCGACAGGTGACGGTGCCGGGGCAGGGCGCGGGCACCCCCGATGGTGTCGTAGAGCAGTACGCCCGCGCCCACGTAGGCCCGCTCCCACGCCCGGTGGCGGAGTGGATAGATGAACGGCACCGGACGGACGAGATGTGGCGCGAGCTTGTGCAGTAGCCGGGCGCGTTCGCGCAGCGCCTCGCGGACCAGGCCGAAGTCGAGTTGTTCCAGATAGCGCAGCCCGCCGTGGATCAGCTTGCTGGATCGGCTGGACGTCCCGGCGGCCCAGTCCCGCGCCTCAACCAGCGCAACCGACAACCCGCGGGACGCCGCGTCCAGTGCCGCCCCGGTGCCGACCACGCCGCCGCCGATGACCAGGACGTCGAAATGGGACGACTGGAGTGTGTCGAGCGCTAGGTCGCGGTAGGCGGTGTCGAGGCGTGCCGGCACCGTAGTCACCTCCTTGGAAGGCGAGCCAGCTCATGGGTGGGCCGCCCAGCAGGGGATTCGGTGCCGTACCACCCGCACGCGCCTGGTACGGCACCTACAGCCCTGCTGAACGTGATCGAACGGAAAGGGGTTAGTGGACGTCGGCGTCGACCCAGTCGAACGTCTTGGTCACTGCCTTCTTCCAGTTGCGGTAGGTGCGCTCGCGCTCGTCCGAGTCCAACTGCGGCTCCCAGCGCTTGTCCTCGGACCAGTTGGCCCGCAGGTCGTCCAGGCCGTTCCAGTACCCGACCGCCAGCCCCGCGGCGTAGGCGGCGCCGAGCGCGGTGGTCTCCGCGACCTTCGGCCGGACGACCGGGACGTCGAGGATGTCGGCCTGGAACTGCATGAGCAACTCGTTCTGCACCATGCCGCCGTCGACCTTGAGCTCGGTGAGGTCGACACCGGAGTCGGCGTTCATCGCGTCCAGC
>JASLBX010000510.1 GCA_030146385.1 Jiangellaceae bacterium
GCTGTGGCCGGACTCCTAGAAAAATAGGGCGACGCCTGCGTTCGCGCCGCCTACCCTGGAACGACATGGGACCGGCTTGGCGAGGTGAGATGCCGCTACGACCCCGCAGCTCTGTTCCGCCACAACGAGAACATCCCACGAGCATGGTCTCGTCATGACCTATCCCGGTCAGGTGGCGCGGGTCGCATGAGGTCCTCGCAGCCGGGCCTGGCGACCTTCGTCACGGTGATCGCGCCCCGCAAGGACGGCATCGCGGCGGCCGGCCGGGTGCTGGCGGACCACGGCGGCCGTCTGGGTCCGCGAGCAGCACAGCGGCTGGGCGCGACGTTCCGCTCGGACAGCGATGCCGTGGTCGCCGCACTTGCGGTGCGGACCGCGCTGCCGTCGACAATGGTTGGCCTCCACACCGGACCTGACCGCGCGCTGCGCAGGTCGAGCCATCCGGGTCCGGAGGCCCGGCGGTCTGAGCGGCTCGGTGAGATCGCCAATCCCGGTCAGATCCTGGTGTCGGGGCACACCGCATCGGCGGTCGAGCGTCGGTTGCCGGATGGAGCGTGGTTACACGACCTGGGCCGGCACCGGTTGCGCGATCTGGGGCCGGCAGAGCGGATCTTCGAGCTGCGCGACGCCGTCGCTGGCGCCGCTGGGCCGCTGAGGTCGCTGGACTCGGTTCCGAACAACCTGCCTGTCCAGCTGACGCCGTTCGTCGGGCGGCGTCCGGAGCTCGCCGAGGCTGCGGCGTTGCTAGCCGGCAGTCGGCTGGTGACCTTGACCGGCGCCGGCGGCGTTGGAAAGACTCGACTGGCCGCACAGGTCGCCGCCGAGACGGCGGACGACTGGCCCGACGGCGTGTGGTGGGTTGAGCTGGCTGCAGTGGTCGACCCGGCCGAGGTATCCGAGCTGGCCACGTCGTCCATCGGAGTGCTGGCCGAGCATTCTGGTCCCGAGGTGAGGTCGTTGGCGGTTCAGCTCCGCGACCGCAAGGCCCTGGTCTGTCTGGACAACTGCGAGCACGTTGCCGCGGGCGTCGCCGAGCTGGCCGACACGCTGGTGCGGTCCTGCCCCGAGGTGGCGGTGCTCGCGACCAGCCGCCAGCCGCTGAACGTCCCTGGCGAGACGACGTGGCAGGTGCCGCCGCTTGCGGTAGACGAGGCGCTGGCGCTATTCGTCGAGCGGGCGGGCGCGGCACGGCCGTACTTCGCCGTCGACGAATCGACCGAGCGGGCGATCCGGTCGTTGTGCACGCGCCTGGATGGCATCCCGCTCGCGCTCGAGCTCGCGGCCGCGTGGATGCGCACGCTCACCCCCGCCCAGGTCGAACAGGGGCTGGACGACCGGTTCGACCTGCTGGTCCGCAGCCCCCGGGGCGCCACTGGACGACACCAGACACTGGCCGCCTCGATCGACTGGAGCCACAATCTGCTGGAGGACGTCGAACGCCGGGTGTTCCGCCGACTCGCCGTGTTTGCCGGCAGTTTCAACCTCGACGCCGCTCTCGCCGTGTGCTCTGACGCGGCGACCGATCGAGCCACTGTCATGCGGGCGTTGGGTCGCCTGGTCGACGCGTCCTTGGTCGTCGCGGAGCAGCGGATCGACGAAGTTCGCTACCGGCTGCTCGAGTCCATTGGAGCCCACGCTGCCGATCGTCTGACCGAAGCGAGTGAGGACGGCACGATTCGCGACCGGCACTTGGCCCATTTCCTCGCGGTCGCCGAGGCTGCCGAACCGGAGCTGGACCGGGACAAGGACGGGTGGCGGGTGCGGATGGAACCCGAGCGCGACAACCTGCGCGCGGCCCTGGACAGGGGGCTGGCCGCGCCTGATCCGGACCGCGGTCGCCGGCTTGCCGCCGCGCTCGCCTGGTTGTGGAACCTTCGGGCGACCGGGCGTGAGGGCATCAGCTACCTCAAACGCGCCATCGACCGGGCACCACAGGACCGGACGCTGCTCCAGGCGAAGCTGTTCACCGGCTACGCGCTCGTCGCCGACACCGCAGCACCACTCGACCTCGACGCAGCGCAGCGGGGCTTGGAACTGGCCACCGAGCTGGGAGACGATCGGCTGCGTGGCCGCTGCCTTGCGATGACCGCACTTGGCCGGCTGTTCGTCGACATCGACGGTGCGTGGGATCTGAGTGTGCAGGCCCAGGAGATCGCCGTTGCCGCCGCTGACGGCTACGGTCGCGATTCCGCTCGCGCGCTACAGGCGCTGATCCTCGTCCTGCGAGATCGCCACGACGACGCATCGGCGGTGCTGCAGGAGGTGGTGGACAGCTTGACCCACCGCGGCGACCGCGGCATCGCGGCGACCATTCTTGCCGTGTGGTCCTCCAGCGCCACCGTCACCGGCCGGCTCGGGCCGGCTCGCGACCTGGCCGAGTCAGCCGTCCAGACGGCCAATCCGCTCGGTGACTACCACCGAGTGGGCTCGGCTCGCGGGAGCCTGGCCGTCGTGCTGGGACACTCCGGTGAGGTCGACGCCGGATTGAGGCTGCTCGAGCCGTTCGTCCGGTTGGTGGACAGCGACCCGGCAACCGCGTCGGTACCCGGTCTCGGCGTGTTCATGGGTGAGCTTCATCTGCTACACGGCGAGTTCGATGACGCACGGCGCTGGCTCGAACGTGACGTTCCGAAGGACGGCCCCGCCGCGGACACCTACCTGGCGGCGATCACGCTGCCGCTGTACGGCACCGCCCTCCTCGGCTCCGGCCGCCGGGAGGAGGCCACCGAGTCGCTGGAACGGGCGGTCGTCCTGACGCGGCGGTTCAACCTGCCGAGATATCTGTCCGACGCCCTCGAACAGCTCGGACACCTGACCGATGACCCGAACCGCGCGGCAGACCTGCATCATGAGGCGCTGGCCATCCGAGTGGAGCACGGGCTGCGCCTGCGCTACATCGCCAGCCTGGAGGCCCTCGGCCCGCTGATGGCCCGCACGGGACGGCGGGCCGAGGCGGCCCGGCTGCTCGCGGCCTCCGACCGCGCCCGCGCCGAGTTGGGATACCCGCGGCCGCCCGCCGACCAGCCCGGCTTCGAGGCGCATGCCGCCAGGCTGTCGACCGATCCCGATACCGCGTCCGCGTGGAACGACGGAGCAGCGACCGACCTCGACGACGCCGTCTCCTACGCGCGACGCATGCGCGGGACGCGCGGGCGGCCGGACAGCGGCTGGGCCAGCCTCACACCCACCGAGCGGGACGTCGTCCAGCTCGCCGCGGACGGGCTCAGCAACCCGCAGATCGGGTCACGCCTGTTCATCAGCCGCAGCACCGTCAAGACCCACCTTGCGCACATCTACGCCAAGCTGGGTGTGTCGAACCGCACCGAACTCGCCGCGAGCGCCGCCAGCCACCTGCACTCACCACCACGAACCGGGTGACCTCAGTCGATCCGCCGGCCGCTGATGTCGTAGGGCACGTTCACTGTCGTGTCCGCGCCCGGATTGGGCCGCCAGCCACCGATGAACGTCCCGTCCTCGTGGTATTCGCCATCAAACGTCGCGTCCAACGGGCCGTACGCGACGGTGATGGTCACGTGCTCTCCGTCTATATCCCACTTGTAGGGGAGCGGTGCGGGGGACATGTTGGCGTACACCGTCGACGCCAGGGACTTTGCCTCGGCGTCATATCCGATGAGCTCCAGGCTTTCGATCTCCATGCCCATGAAGTGCAGGGCGAAGCGCTGCTCCATGAAGAAGCGGCCCGGCAGCCACCGGAAGGTGGCCTGGCCCTTGATGTTCTTCTCGTCCGAGCCGACCAGATTGCCCTCAATCTCCCACGTGCCGACCAGCATCTCCAGGCTGTTTAGCGCGGGATCGGGCTGCGGCATCTGAGGCGCATTGCCGTCCGACATTTGTTTCTCCTCTCGACGGTGTCCGCCGCTGTTCGCAGCGGGCTCTCTCGAGGTCTACGCTGGTCGCTTTGCATCGCCAGAACATCGGCCAGGTGGCCGACATCGGGCAACCGCAGCCCGACACCGCCATCACCCGTGGGGACGCGCAATCGTTCCCCCGGAGATCGTCATGGACGCCCGGCGTCCTGATCGCGGCTGATCGCACCCTAATCCCAGCCGAGCAGGTTGTTCAGTCCCGATGGCGCACGATGTTGATGACGTTGCCGTCCGGGGCTCGGACCAGGAACCGGCGCACACCCCATGACTCTGTCGTTATCGGATGCACGATCTCGTAGCCAAGTTTCTGAGCCTCTTCATACGCACCTTCGACGTCATCGGTGTGGACGGAAGTGACCAAGTCGTCGGGTGCGGCGGCAGATGGCTTTCCTCGCGGCGCGACTGAGCGTACCGGGCACGACGCGCCACGCACTCAATTCGGCAGTACCGCGCGCTTCGGGTCTCCCTGAAGGGCGACTCGTCCTCAAACCTTGACCTATGCAAGCCGTTCCGCAAGCTGACAGATCTTGGCGTCGAGTAGATGCTGGGCCGGGACATGTCCACTGTTACCGCGGTCGATAGGCGTCGGCTCGATGGACGACGCCAACAACGGTCACACGACGGCGCTCAGCGTCAAACCTGTAGATCACGCGGTAGGTACCGCGGCGGGCGCTGTATCGTTCTTCGAGTGGCGAGCGTAGGCGCCTACCCACCCGGTGCGAATTGTCCAGCAGAGCTGGCCCGCCGATCCGATCAGGAATCGAGAAGCGTCACGGACTGGTCGCATTTAGCCTTCCTAAGGAAGGCCGGCATGACGCCGAGCCCCCGAGCGTGGAAAGGAAGCCCGAGAATGCCCGCGAAGAGTGCCAAATCTCAATCCGACGGCTTCAGCGCGCAGGAGCGTGCCGCGATGAAAGAGCGCGCCGCCGAGCTGCGAGCCGAGGGCAAGAAGGGCGCCAAGAAGGCCGACGGCCTGCAGGCGGTGCTCGACAGGATCGCGGAGATGACACCGCAGGATCGTGCGCTCGCCGAGCGCGTGCATGTGACAGTGACCGGGACCGCCCCCGAGTTGACGCCGAAGACCTGGTACGGCATGCCCGCCTACGCCAACGCGGACGGCAAGGTCGTCGTCTTCTTCCAGGACGCGGGCAAGTTCGACTACCGGTACTCGACCCTGGGCTTCCAGGACGCGGCCAACCTCGACGACGGCGACCTGTGGCCGGTGGCCTTCGCGCTCCAACAGTGGAGCCCCGTGGTAGAGAAGAAGGTCGTCGAGCTGGTGAGGGCCGCGATCACCTGACCGTTGCCGCGACCGCCGCGGAGGGCGCGCTTAGTCCTTGACCGAGGCCGGAGAGCGGGCGATCGGCATCAAGCAGGTGGCCGCGCCACTCATCGGCAGATAGCTCTCTGCGGCTGTCGTGCTTCTTCTCACGCGCGCGTGAGAACAGCGCTAGCCGATCCCGGCGGGATCCGTTCGATGGAGTAGGAACCTTACAACCCTCAAGACAGCCTGATGGACAAGTGCACCGATGCCCGTATTGATTACTGCGAGGCCGGCTGCGCCGAACAGTCCCGGCGATAGCGGCATCACGCCGGTGGCGACAAGTAAGAGGGGCCAGCCTATTGCCGCGACGATGAGTGACATGCGCCACCAACGCCCGAAGATCAGGCCGAACAGAAGCAGAGTCGGAATCATGACGAGTCCTCACAACTCCTGTCAGCCTAGCCGACCACCCTACTCAGAACGATCGGCAAAATGCGGATGCTGGCACAGCAGTTGGTCGGGTTGAGGTTGGAACTTGAGCCACTGGACGCCGAGCTCCGCGCCGTCTCGGCAGATGTCGATCATCCGGCGGCGCGGCGCGCGCATCGCGCCACCCGAACCGCCCTGTGTCCTCGCCGGACGACAGCCGGTCTAGGTCTGCCCTCGGAACCCCCCGCCATCCGAGGGCAGACCCGCCGACCGACGGGCCCCCTAACGGCTCCCGTCGCCCCCGTCATCTACCGGCTGACAGTGCCGCGGCCAGCGCGAGAGTCGTCCTGCGCGGGACTCGTCCTGCGCGTAGTCTCCCGTAGGGCCGGGCCGGTGGCCAGCGAGCGGCACCCTGAGTTAGTCCGCCGCGATCCCGGACTTAACCAGGGAGGCCAGGCCGCTGCGTCCGGCGACCTTCGTCTTTGCGACTAGGTTGGCCACGTGCGTCTCGACCGTGCGGGGTGAGAGCACCAGCCGCTCGGCGATCTCCCCGTTTGTCAGCCCCTCCGCCACCAACTGCAGGACGTCCATCTCCCGGCTGGTCACTCCGACACTGCGGAGCCGGGCCGGCACCGCGGTATCGCCCCGGCCGCGCCGCGGCACGGGGACGCCGGCCCGGCGCAGTACCTCGCGGCACCTGGTGGCCAGCCGGTCGTCGCCGCGCCGTACGAACACGGCCAGTGCCTCCCGGGCCCACCCGATCGGGTCTCCCCAGCCGTCGGCGAGTGCATCGCCGGCGACCAGCAGCCGGATCCGGTGTTGCCACCAGTGCCGGGAGCCCATCGCGGCATCGGCGGCGGCGAGCAACTGCTCGGCCTCTTTCTGCCTATGCTGGCGGCCGGCGTCGACCGCCTCGGCGTAGCCGAGCAGCGCGCGGTTCTCCCAGTTCACCCCGGAAGGGCGGGCCTCGGCTCGGGCCTGCTCCCCCTCCCGGTCGTCCAGGGTGCGCATGAGCGCCCACAATCCGTAGGTGGGCGCCGGCGCCGTGGTCGGGCTGCTACGCATGAACTCGATGGCTCGATCCAGGCATTCAGCCAGCCGGCCCCGGTCGTCGTCGAGCAGCGCGACGTGCGCGTACACCGCGCCCCAGATGCCGGCGTTGACGTCCAGGTCGTCCGGTGCGAGCCGGTGGGCCTCGGCCACGCAGTGCTCCATCGCCGCGGTGTTGCGGTTGTGCGCGTGCGCGGCAGCCTGGAAGAACAGCGCGGTAGCCCGCAGCTGGTCCATTCTCAACCTGCGGGCGAGCTCAGCGCTGCGCGCGGCGTGCACCAGCGCGGCGTCCGCGTCCTGGTGCAGCAGGCTGGCCGCGATCTGCACGTCGACTTTGGCCGCCAAGCCCAGTGCGCCGGCGTCCAGGGCGAGCGCTCGGGCTCGCTCCAGTCGGACCGTGGAGCCGTCCAGCAGCAGGTCCACGGTGCCGAGCTCGTGCAGTGCGGAGACCCGTTCCAGCGGCAGGTCGTGGTCGTTGGCCAACCGCTCGGCGGAAAGGAACGCGTCCTGGGCCGCCTCCAGGTCGGTCACCCGCGCGGCGCGGCCCATCACCTCAAGTGCCTGGCAGGCCACCGACCATTGCTTGCGCTCCTCGGCCTCGGTGAACGCCAGCCTGGCGATGCTTTGCGCCTCCTCCGGCTGGCCGCGTTCGTGCGCCAGCCGAGCGGCGAGCACGCTGGCCCGGGGGTCGTCGGTGTCCGGCAGCGCAGCTAGCCGGGCGGCGGCGACGTCCCACCGGCCGGCTTCGGCCGCCACCTCGGCTAGTGTCAGTCGGACCCAGGTCTCCCCGCGGGCCAGGAGCCTCTCGCCCAGCGCCAGCGCCCGGTCGGTGTCGCCGGCATCGGCCAGCACCTCGACCAGCACCGCTTCCGCCTGCCGGCGCAGCGCCGGCTTGTTCGCGGCCAGGGTCGCGACGCGGGTCAGCTGGGCATCGGCGGTGTGCAGCGCGCCGCGGCGGCGGGCTTGTCTGCCGGCGGACAGGTACAGCTCGGAGGCCCGTGCGTCCTCCCCTGCCGCCATCCACAGGTCGGCCGCCAGGTCGCTGGCCGCCGGCTTTCGCCGCTCGACGACCGCGGCGGCGGCCCGGGCGAGCGTCCGGTACTCCGGAGGTAGCAGGTCGGTACGCACCGCGTCGCAGGTCAGTGCGTGCCGGAAGCGGAACGTGTCGGTGTCGGTCGCGTCCACCGCGATCAGGCCGGTGGCCACCGCCGACCGCAGACCGGCCATCACCACCTGCTCGCCCAGGCCGGTGATCTCCGGGATGAGTCGCCAGTCGAACTGTCGGCCGAGCACCGCGGCGGTCTCCACCACCGAGCGCGCATTCGGGTCCAAGCCGGCCAGCCGCCGACGTACTGTGGCTGCGAACGTGCGCGGCACGTTCGTGGTCAAAGGGCCGGTCAGGGTTCCGTCCGGGGCCAGCGCGCCAACCGCGGCCAGCCCAGTGAGCAGCTCCTCGACAAGAAATGGCAACCCGTCGGCATGTTCGATCGCGAACCTCACCAGCTCGTCCGGCGGGGCAGCCGACAGGCAGGACTCCACCATCCCGCGGACGTCCCGCGGGCCGAGCCGGTTCAGCGGGATGACGTCGGCCTGGCAGGCCAGGGCAAGGTCGAGCAGCCGCTGCGGCGGGTCCAGCTCATCCCGGGCGGTCACCACCAGCACCACCGGCGAACTGCTCGCAGCATCGGCCAGGTAGCTCAGCACGTCGAGGGTGTCCGGGTCAGCCCAGTGCAGGTCCTCGAGCACCAGCATGGCGCCGGACGGTCTGGCCAGTGCGGTCATCAGCCGCAGGACCGCCTCGCCCAGGACAACTCCGCCACGCGGGTCGGAACGGCCCTCGATGCCGACGTCGGGGAGCAGCGTGGACAGCACCGGTAGGTACGGCCGCAGGCCGCTCTCCCGAGGCAGCGGGCGGCCCCGCAACGCAGCGCTTAGCGCCTCGGCGAACGGGCGGTACGCCTCGCCGGACGGGACCGCCCGGCCAGAGAACACGCTCACGCCGACTCGCCGGGCCACCACGGCGGCCTCCCGAACCAGCCGCGACTTGCCCACCCCGGCCTCGCCGTGGACGAGCACCATCCGCCCTGTGGTGGTCCTCTCCATGCCCTCCAGCAGCCGGCGCAGGCGGTCGAGCCCACTGCCTCGACCGACCAGCCTGGACGAGGACGCCTGCCAGGGTGCGGTCAACTGTTCCGTCCCGGTCTCTCCTCCAGCAAGCACACGCTGTCATTGCTCACCACGACTTGCGGTCAGCACAGAATAGTGGCGGTACAGCCTAGCGGGATTTGGCATCCGGCTGTCGGCGGCCACGGAAAGCTCCCGTAGGTGGCCAGATTTGTCCCGGGCTGGCGGTGTCATCCGTGCGTGGGAGCAGGTACGGCCAGTGCGACCAAGCCCACGGCGGAAAAATGGCGCTGCCGACTAGAAGAGGAGATAGCTCATACGGTCGATACACGAGTACGGTCGCTCAGCGGTCATGGCATCAGGTTTGGCCCGGCGCAGCGTACGGCACCGAATGCTGAGCCGCGGCGTCGATGTCCTCCGGCGTCATAAGCACGACGGTGCGACTGGTGAGCGCACCCGACCCACCGACCGTCAGGCTCACTGCTGCAGCAGCGGAATGATCGGGCAGGTCGGCGAGGAGGTAGAAGTCATCCGCGCCGAACCCGA
>JASLBX010000530.1 GCA_030146385.1 Jiangellaceae bacterium
CGGCGCGTCCCTTACCCGCATTCTCGGTTCCGATGCGCTTCGCACCGAGCACGACCTTGACCTCATCCGACGGGTGGCCGACCGCACCGTCGTCCTCGCCGCCGGCGGCGTCACCGCCGCCCGTCGAACACGCGCCGCCCGTCGCGACCCTGCGGTCGCAGCGGCGTACCTCGGGTGCCACTCCCGGACCGCTGAGCTTACGTGGCATATCCCCGAGCCCGGGGATGTGGCCGCGCCACACCGAGGCGCATCGTCGACGTATGACGACCACAGAATCCCCACGCAGGGTCCAGGCGCTCGGCGGGTCGGCGGTGGCGGCTTTGCGGAAACGATTGATCCGTCGAGAGGTGCTGGTGGCAACCGTGGCCGCGTCGCTGGCTGCGTCGGCCCTGACTCTGGTGAGCCCGCCTCCGGCGCCGGCGGCGTCTCCGCCGGATGCCGGACGGGCCTTCAACGCCGTTGACGGTAGCAAGCCGATCTACGACATCCGGCCACCGGCGGCCGACCCCCGGGTGCAGGAGCACTTCATCACGGCGGAGGACGGCACTCAACTGTTCCTGGAGGCGTGGCTGCCGGCGGCCAAGGACGGGAACGTCCCGCCGAAACGGGTCCCATCCATCTTGGTGATGTCGCCCTACTCCGCCGACAGGCTCCCGACGGGTTCTCCAACGACGCTGGACGCGATGGTGCGCCGCGGCTACGCGTTCGTGCACATGCACGTACGCGGCTCGGGCCGCTCGTTCGGATGCATCCAGGAGTACAGCGGGCTCGAGGCGAGAGACGGCGCCGAGGCCATCCGCTGGTTGGCGAAGGAGGCGCCGTGGTCCAACGGGATCGTCGGCGGCTATGGCCACTCCTACCAAGGCGGGACGCTCCTGTCGGTGCTCGGGCGAGGACCGCGGGAGAAGACGAAGTACATGAAGGCGGCCATCATCGGCGCGCCGCCGTCGAGCGCGTACGAGTCACACGCTGTGATCGACGGGGTGCCGGCCGCCGGCCTGACGCACGTGTATCCCGCGCTATATCCGGCGGAATCCGCGAAGGGCATGACCGCCGAGCAGGCGCCATCGCGCACGCCGTGTCTCGGCGCTGGCCTGGTCGGCACCGCGCCCCAGGGCGAGATGACTCCCTGGTACGAGGAGCGGGAACAGCGGCGGTTCGTCGAGAACATCCGCCAGCCCGTCTTCATGTTCCATGGCCACACCGACCTGATACATAATGGCGACTTCGTCTTCCCCAGCGCGCAGGACGGGCTGTTCAACCGTCTCGTCCGTTCGGAGCAACGGGTCGGGGTGTTCGGGGTGTTCGGCCACGAGTTTCCCTCCGAGCATGCCTACCCCTCGGTCCGGCCGCCAGAGTGGCAACGGCCCGACTTCGACCTAATGCGCATCGCATGGTTCGACCACTGGCTGAAGGGCATCGATACCGGTGTGGCCACGTGGCCTACCGCGCAGGTGCAGGGAACCAACGGGCAGTGGCGGGCCCAGCCCGACTGGCCGAACGGCGGCGGCCCCGTCGGTCAGCTCGGGCTGGGTGCGGGCGGAAACCTCGGCTTGGCCACACCGGCCGGGGCGTCTACCTATGTCGAAGGCCCGCCGGAGACGATGCAGGGATTCGCTCCCGGCACTTTCGCGGTGTTCGAAACCGGCCCGCTTCCCGGGCGACTCGAGATCACCGGCCGGCCCGTGCTCGACCTGTGGGCCGTGCTGGACCGGCCCGACGCGCACGTCGCCGCCCGCATCGAGACGTTCGATGCGTCCGGCGCGCCCATCCAGTCGGGCATGACTTGGGGCACGCGCTCCGCGCAGCATCTCGAGCCGATCCGGAACGGGATGTTCCTGCAGTCCCGCCCGGTGCTGCCGCCCGTGGGTGTGCCCGTCCGCATCCCAGTGCGTTTCCAGCCCACGTCGCTGGTTGTGCCCGAGGGCGGCAGCCTTCGCCTCACGATCGCTGGGTCGCTGCTGGTCAACCCTGGCGCCCACATACTTACCTCGGTACTTGGCTCGACACTTGGCATCAACGTCGACATGCTGCGCGGCCCGTCGATGCCGTCGGGCGCGTCGATGCCGTCGGGGGCATCGACGGTGGTGTCGGTCCTCCACGACTGCGCGGTGCGGGTGTCAGCGCTGCGCTTCGAGATGCCCCCAGAGCGCCCGGACCTGCTCAACGTGCAGGAGGTGGACGAGGTGTTCCCCGTCTCCGATCAGCCCGCGGGTCCGGTCGAGTCCACCGGAGGTGGCGTCGCCTCTGCGCCGCTGTGCGGCCAGCTTCCAGCCTTGCCCGAGGTGTAACACCAGTACCGCCGGCGTGGCCAGTGGTCCACCGTGGAACTACATGCGTGTAAAACGCTAGCCACGCGGAGGGGTCCGAGTGGACGGGCGGCGCGTCGCTTGGTGGAGGGCGATGGCGAGGCACAGTCCGTTCGTGATCGAGTTGAGCGGCGAGGACCGTCGCGTGTTGCAGACGATCGTGCGTAACCGAACCGCGGAGCATCGTGTCGTCCTGCGGGCGCAGCAACGGGATCTCGCCCAGCGCGTGCAGGTCGCTACCGGCTTCGAGGATGAGACGTTGCAGCGAGGGGCGTGGACGGCCGCCTTCTCCGGTCCGCTGTGGCGGACGCCGTTTCGTCGTTCGGCAGCCTGGGCGCTGGCGTGGCCCTGCTGTGGGCGGCCTGCGTCCTGGCTGTGGCGGTGCGGTCCGGACCGGGCGTCAGCAGCCTTGCCGCGACAGATGCGTCGTCGTAGCGCCGAGTGCCGGTCGCGCGGGCAGCGTTGCCGCGACTCTGCGTTGCGTATCCCCGAGCTCGGGGATGTGGCCGCGCCACACGGAGATGCATCGTCGACGTATGACGACGACGACAACAGAGTGCCCACAGCTGGCGGTTTCGTTCCTTGACGCGCCGGCGGCATCAGGCGAAACGAAAAGTGTCAAGATGTCCAAGCGGATCGTCACGCTGGTCGTAACCGCGTTGCTCACTCTTGCGGCTGGCGGAAGCGCTGCGACGGCCGCTCCACGACCAAAGATCACGACGCAGCGCGTGTCGGTCTCGGCCACCGGCCTGCAGGCCAACGAACGGAGCTACGACAGGCGAGCACCAGCACCCAGCGACGATGGCCGTTTCGTCGCGTTCTCGTCAGAGGCCTCCAATCTGGTGGAGGGCGACACCAACGGCGCCACTGACGTGTTCGTGAAGGACCGCATTACGGGGACGGTCGAGCGGGTGACGGTGTCGTCCTCGGGCGAACAGGCGAACGCGGCCAGCACGTCGCCGGCGATATCGGGCAACGGCCGCTTCGTTTCCTTCCACTCATG
>JASLBX010000186.1 GCA_030146385.1 Jiangellaceae bacterium
GTGGAATGACGCGTACGGCTACATGGTGATCGTGGACCACGGCGTCATCGACGGCCAGCAGGTGTCCACGCTGTACGCGCACCAGCCGGGCCTGTCTGTCATCGTCGGCGACAAGGTGGAGAAGGGCCAGCCGATCGGGTCGATCGGGTCGACCGGGCTGTCGACCGGTCCCCACCTGCACTTCGAGGTCCGCATTGGCGGCGGGCCGGTCAACCCGTGGCCGTGGATCTCGGACGCGCCGTTGCCAGAAGGCGACGACTAGCCCCGCTACGGCGTCAGCACTCCCCCGGCCAGCAGGCCGAGGATCACCAGTCCGCCGACCACGCGGTACACGACGAACGGCGTGTACGTGCGCGTCTGCAACCAGCGCAGCAGCCAGGCGACCGCCGCATAGGACGACACGAAGGCGACGGCGGTCGCAAGCGCCGTCGGCCCCATGGAGTAGACAGCGTGCTCGCTCAGTGCCTCGGACCATTCGAATACGCCGGCGCCGATGATTGCCGGGATGGCCAGCAGCAGCGCGAACCGGGCAGCGTCGTCGCGCTTGTAGCCGAGCAGTAGCGCCATGCTCATCGTGGCGCCCGACCGGGACACACCGGGGATCAAGGCGCCGATCTGGGCGATGCCGACCAGCGCGGCGTCCCGCAACGTCAGCTCGCGTACGGTGCGCTCGCGCCGGCCGTACCGGTCGGCGAACCACAGCCCCAGGCCCAGGATGACGAAGGTGGCGCCCACGATCCACAGCGACCGGAAGTCGTTCTCGATCACGTCTTTCAGGAGCACGCCGGCCACGACGATCGGGATGGTCCCGACGATCACGAACCAGCCGAGCCGCGCGTCCACCGGATCCCAGCTGCGCCGGCGATGCCGCCCGGCGTCTGTCCCGCGGGATTGCCCGACGGGGACGAGGGCGTCACTGCGCAGCGCGTCCCAGTGGCGCAGCGAGTGGGTCCAGGCGTTGGTGATGCGGCCGATGTCCTTGGCGAAGTAGAGGATGATCGCGGCGGCGCTGCCAATCTGGGTGACCGCGGTGAACGGGGCTCCTGGGTCGGGCCAGCCGAACAGCTCGGGCACGATCCGCAGGTGCGCGCTGGACGAGATCGGCAGAAACTCCACAATGCCCTGGATGAGCCCGAGTACGACGGCCTGGAACCATTCCAACGGTGTGAACTCTCCCTGCGGTGCTTAAAGGACGCCTGCGGACTCGGCGGCGTCTGCGAGGTCGCGGAGCGCCTCGACCCGCTGCTCGACCAATCCGCTGTACGGGACGACCGACAGCGTCGTGACGCCCGCGTCAGCATAAGCCGTGAGCCGGTCGCGAATGCGATCGACCGGGCCGATGAGGGCGGTCTCGTCGATGAAGTCCAGTGGCACGGCGGCCGCCGCCTCGCGGTGCTTGCGGTCGAGGAACAGGTCCTGGATCCGGGCCGCGGCCTCGCCGTATCCCATCCGGACCGCCAGCCGGTTGTAAAAGTTCTGCTCCCGGCTGCCCATGCCGCCCACGTAGAGCGCGGCGTAGCCGCGGACGGCATCAGCACACCGCTTTAGGTCGTCCCCGATCACTAGCGGAACCGTCGGATCCACCTCGAAGCCCTCCATGGAGGCGCCGGCCCGCTCCCGACCCGCGCGGATGTGTCCAAGTAGCTCCGACGCGTGCTCGGGCGCGAAGAAGACGGCCAGCCAGCCGTCGGCGATCTCGCCGGTGAGCTCGAGGTTCTTCGGCCCAATGGACGCCAGGTAGACGGGGATGCGATCGCGGGCCGGGTGGACGGTCAACTGCAGCGCCTTGCCCGGGCCGTCCGGCAGCGGGAGCGTCCAGTGCTCGCCGTCGTACTGCAGCCGCTGGCGGCTGAGCGCGGTGCGGACGATATCGACGTACTCGCGGGTGCGGCCCAGCGGCTTGTCGAACCGCACACCATGCCAGCCTTCCGACACCTGGGGTCCCGACACACCGAGACCGAGCCGGAACCGCCCGCCGGACAGCGTGTCCAGCGTGGCGGCGGTCATGGCGGTGCAGGCCGGCGTGCGGGCGGGGATCTGCATGACGGCGCTGCCGACGTCGATCCGTTCCGTCTGGGCGGCCACCCAGGCCAGAACGGTCGGCGAGTCGGACCCGTAGGCCTCGGCGGCCCACACCACCGAGTAGCCCAGCCGGTCCGCCTCGCGGGCGAGGACCAGGTTGTCGCGGTCGTTGCCGGCACCCCAGTATCCGAGGTTCAGTCCAAGGCGCATCGCGCGACTCTATCCACCAACGGGCGCGCGCCGGTGGGCGACACGGGTACTCTCCCCGCGTGGAACAGCGACGGCTTGGCAGCAGCGGGCTCCGGGTGTCCCGGCTCGGTCTCGGCACGATGACCTGGGGACGAGACACCGATGAGCACGAGGCTCGCGAGCAGCTCGAGGCGTTCATGGAGGCCGGCGGGACGCTCGTCGACACGTCGGGGTCCTACGGGGACGGCCGCAGCGAGCGCGTCCTCGGCGGCCTGCTCGAGTCAGCGGTGCCACGGTCGGAGCTGGTGATCGCGACCAAGTCGGGACTGTCCCGCAGCACCGGCGAGCTGGTCGTGGACGTGTCGCGCCGGGCGTTGCTGGATCAGCTGGACGATTCGCTCTACCGGCTCGCCACCGACCACGTCGACTTGTGGCAGGTCGAGGCGTGGAGTCCGGACGTCCCGCTGGACGAGATCCTCTCCGCGGTCGACATCGCGGTGACGAGCGGCCGGACCCGCTACGCCGGCGTGTGCAACTTCGGTGGCTGGCAGACCGGCTGGGTGGCCGCGTACCAGGCCGGCGTGGCCGGGCGGGTTCCGGTCTCATCGACGCAGGTGGAGTACTCGCTGGTGCAGCGCGGGATCGAGCGCGAGGTGCTGCCGGCCGCGCAGGCGCTCGGCCTGGGCGTGCTGGCCTGGTCGCCTCTCGGGCGCGGGGTGTTGACCGGCAAGTACCGCACCGGCCTGCCGGCGGACTCGCGGGCGGCTTCGCCGCATTTCGCGGACTTCGTCGGGGCGTACCTGGACGGACGGTCGCGCAAGGTCGTCGAGGCCACGTGCACGGCGGCGGACGGGCTCGGCGTCGAGCCGCTAGAGGTGGCGCTCGCGTGGGTGCGCGACCGGCCAGGTGTCACCGCGCCGATCCTGGGTGCGCGGACGGCGGCCCAACTCCGCGGCGGGCTGCGCTCGGACGAGCTCACCCTTCCGGTGGAAATCGTCCTAGCGCTCGACGACATCTCCGCGGATTGATCACTTTCAGCATGCCTGTTGGTGCCGTACCAGGCGCACGCGCCTGGTACGGCACCAACAGGCCTAGTGGCGTGGCGGGCCACTGATCGGCTACATAAGCTCCTCGCCCGAGTCGCTGGGTCCGAACACCTCGTCCAGCCGGTAGATGAGCGACTCCTCGTCCGCGATCCCGAATGGCTCATCGACGAGCGTCTGAGCATCCTCGCTGGTCAGGCCCTGTACCCACACGGTGCCGCCCCGGGGAGCCAGCCCGGCGTCCTCGGCCCGGCTGTCCAGCCCGTCCACACCGTACGCGTGCAGCAATTGGTAGAGCGCCCGTCCCGGGTGGCTCACGTCCGCCGCCACCGCCTCGGCAGGATCGTCCGGATACAGCTCCGCGTACGCCTCGCGGCCTGCCAGCAGCAGCCCGGCCGGGTCGGCGATGCCGTAGTCGCGGCGCACCATCACCGTGACAGCGTCCGGTGCGGCAGTCCGGTCCTCGTACTCGACGTCCGAGGGCGGTCCCTCCGGGAACTCCCACGGAGTGACCTCTCCGGTCAGCTCGAACAGCATGTCGTCGTACCGCTCGGCAGCGGAGCGCAACCGGGTGTAGGCGGCCTGCACGTCGGGGTCGGCCTCGTCCCGCCGGTTCCGCACGGCGTGGAAGTGGCTCGTCAGGGCGGCGATCAGGTCGTCGAGAAGTTCTCTCAGGTCCGTGTCGTCCGAAGGCGAAATGGTCACGGGCATGACCGTACTCCGCTCGACATGGCACCATTTGG
The DNA here is from genome assembly GCA_030146385.1 of Jiangellaceae bacterium. Lineage (GTDB taxonomy): Bacteria > Actinomycetota > Actinomycetes > Jiangellales > Jiangellaceae > JASLBX01. The sequence continues at coordinate 3,998 of JASLBX010000186.1, forward strand.
CGATGGCGGTGACTATGTCGCGGAATGGCCGAGTGTCCGAGTACGAGTTCCAGCACCTCACCCTGCCCCGCGGGACGTCCCGTGGCGCGGCCCGCCGGCTGCTGACCGATCATGCTGAGTACGGCCACTGGGAGCTGGCCCGGTTGCGTCTCTACCCGGACGGCACGCGCCGGGTGACGCTGCGCCGCAGGATCCTGCGCATTCCCCGGCTGGTCTAAGCGTCCCTAGACCAAGTCGAGGAAGCGATCAAGGACGCGGACGCCGAACCGCAGGCCATCGGTGGGCACCCGCTCATCCACCCCGTGGAACATACCGGCGAAGTCCAGTTCCGGCGGCAGCCGCAGGGGCGAGAAGCCGAACGCCCGGATACCCAGCCGGCTGAACGCCTTCGCGTCGGTGCCCCCCGACAGGCAGTACGGAATAGCTCGCGCTCCCGGGTCCTCGGCCACCAGCGACTCCCGCATCGCGTCCACCAGCGGGCCGTCGAACGTGGTCTCGAGCGGGACGTCCGACACCAGGCTCGTCCGCGTGACATTAGGGCCGAGCAGTTCGTCCACCGTCGCGTGAAATTCCTCGACGTGGCCCGGGAGCACCCGGCCGTCGACGTACGCGTCCGCCTTGCCGGGGATGACATTGTGCTTGTAGCCCGCCTTCAGCATCGTGGGATTCGTGGTGTTGCGCAGGGTCGCACCGATGATCTTCGCGACCGAGCCGAGGGTCGC
>JASLBX010000580.1 GCA_030146385.1 Jiangellaceae bacterium
GCCGAACAGATCCTCGGATCACTCGGACGACTTCTTCAACGAACTACGGGCGCAGGACACTAGGAAACCGCTTCCTAGAGGTGCGCATTGCGAAGCTAGCCGAACAAGCTCGGCGGCGGTGGACAGTTACCTGTCACGCCGCCGCCGGCTCCGTCGAGGCATCACCGTCCAGCGGGGATGATCTCCTCGCGTGGGATGGTGAGCCCGCCCGCCGCGGGACGGCGGTCAGTCGCCCCTCGACCGGCCCAGACCAGGCCCGCACCGAGCAGGACGAGCGTCCCTCCGACGCCTGCCACCAGGCCGGCGACTCCCAGACCCAGCTGCAGGGTCGAGTGGGTCGCGGTGCCCACGCCGAGCTCGCCGAAGAGGCCGTGCACCGTACCGCTCCAGGCCGCCTCACGCGCTGGCCCCTCGAGCGGGTGCTCCCGGTCAAAGTCCGTCCAGTAGCGGCCATCGACGTCCACTTCGTAGACGCCCGCCTCGAAGGTCTCGCCGTTGAACTCGACCACCTCGTCCAGGACGACCGTCTGGGTGCCGTTGAGCACGTGGTAGCCCACCGTGGCCATCTGATACATGTACTCGGTGGCTGTGTTCACCAGCGGGTCGTTCGGGTCGAGGTCGGCCTCGACGACCGGGTAGCCCCACTCTTCGGTGAGCAGTTGCATGATCGCCTCGGCGCCTGCGGTCTCGCCCCGGTCGATCAGTTGACCGTCCTCGTCGTAGGTCAGGGTGACGTTCTGCGCCTCGCTGAACGTCTGGAGGGAGTCGTACCCGTCCTGCACCTTGGCGAACGCAATGCCGCCGCCGGCGAGGAAGCCCAGGCCGATGACTGCCAGCACTACGCCCAGTACTCTCAGCCGCTTGTTCATGGCAGCTCCTTGGTTTGATGTGCCGTTCGTGACATCACCAAGCATCCGTCGCCGCAGAGGTAGCCGAGCAGGGCCGAGCGTCGCCACCTGCCGGGACTAATGGCCCACAACGCAGTGATCGTCGGCACTCTCCGGGCAATATAGCCGGAAAGTGCCGACGATCACTGAAGGACAGCTTCGTCAGCTCACGCGAATGAGTGCGACACCCGCTGCGTGCGCCAGCTTGCGGGCGCGGCGCGCGGCGCGCTCTGCCCGGCGTTGCAGGCGACGAGCAGACAGGACGTCGCTAACTATTCGTTCATGCTCGGCGTGCTTCATTCTCTCGCGCATGTGAGCGCGCGCGAGTTCTTCATTCATGAGGTACACGGTGGTGCTCCTGTTCAGCGGTTGGTTCGGTTGGATCGGGAGGTGAGTAGTGATCATGTTCAGGTCTCGCATTCGGTCTGCCGGTCTAGAGGATCACGCTGCTACGTCGGACTTGCGGGGCCGGCCACGTGGCCGCTTGCGCGCGACGATGTTGCCTTGTACGAACAGCTCTCCCCCCCAGACACCCCAGGGCTCGCGGCGGTCTTGGGCACCTGCCAGGCACTCCAGCCGGACCGGACACTCCCGGCACAGCGACTTGGCGAGCTCGACGTCGGCCGGCGACTCAGCGAACCAAAGCTCGGGCTCTGCCCGGCATGGGATCACGTTGTCTTCGGCGACGACGTGGTCGAGGACGCTCGCCAGCATCACGGTGGTCACCTCCTTTCTGTCTCGTTCCGGTCTGGTCAACTCGGTCCGGGGCAATGAAAAAGGCCGCGGATCCCGATCTCGGGGTCCGCGGCCTGGAGGCGCCGGCAGTGATACATCTATGCCGGTGGACTCCAGGATGGGACCCCCAGAAGGGCCTTGCCCCGATCGACGTCAGGCGTCATGGCGGCGATGGCGGCCTGGCCTGCCTGCGGACGCACTGCACCCGTCGACGGGACGTAGAACGGCGCAATGTTGCGCACTCCGAGGTGGTTACGGCGCTGCTCGGAGGCGTTCACGCCAATCCCGCTGCGGACGTGCAGCTCGCGAAGCTTGTTGCTGGTCATCGGAACGCCTCCCTTCTTCTCGTCATGGGCGTGCACATTGGCGCACCCGGGCGCGTCTTGTTGAACACTAGACCCATGAGGCGTAAGGAGCAACCTATTTTTTGACTATTTCTTTCGCGGCCCTCGAGCAGAGCTCCAGAACGTCCGATCCGTACCTGTCCAGCTTGGCTCGCCCGACGCCGGGAACGGCCGCCAGCGAGGCCAGGTCGTTGGGTATTGATTCGGCAATCGCCACCAGCGTGGCGTCGGTGAAGACGACGAAGGCCGGCACCTTCTGCTCCTGCGCTCGCCTGAGGCGCCAGGCTCGAAGGTCTTCGAACAGCTGGTCGTCCATCGAGCTCGGACACGACGCGCATCGGCCGACCTTGCGCTCGGCGGCGGTTGCCAGCGGCGTGCGGCACGTCCGGCATCGCGCCGGTCCCCTCGTCCGGGCGGCCCGGTTGTGGGAGGGCGCCCGGACGGCACGCGCCGACGCCGGACGTACGCCGTCGAGGAACCGGCTCGGCAACCGGTTGCCCGGTCCGCCGGGCGTGCGGGACAGCGACCAGGAGATGCCCAGAACCGCGCGCGCTCTCGTGACGCCGACGTAAAACAGCCTGCGCTCTTCAGCGATCTCGGCCGGGGTCTCGGCGTAGACGAGGGGCAGCGTGCCCTCGTGACAGCCGACGATGAAGACGGCGTCCCATTCCAGCCCCTTGGCCGCATGCAGGGAAGCCAGGGTGACCCCATCCGCGACCGGCGCGTGCTGGGCTGCGGCCCGGCCCTCCAGTTCGGCCACAACCTCCGCCAGCCCGGCCTTGGGTTTCCGTGCGACGACCTCGGCTGCGAGGTCGACGACGGCCCTCAGTGATTCCCAGCGGTCGCGAGCAGCGCTTCCGCCGGGCGGCGGTTGCTGGGTGAATCCGGCGCTGCTGAGAACCGCCGCGGTCGCCGCCGCGGCATCGTGCGCGTCGACACCTGCGTCGCCGGCGCGTACGGCCGCGCGTAGCAGCATGCCTGCCTGCTTGACCTCGGCGCGCTCGAAGAACCGCTCGGCGCCGCGCACGACGTAGTGGATGCCGACGTCGGCGAGAGCCTTCTCGTACGCCTCCGACTGGGCGTTGACGCGGTACAGCACGGCGATCTCGCGAGGCGGCGTACCGGCCGCGACGACCTTCCTGATCTCGTCCGCCACCCAGGCAGCCTCGGCGACCTCGTCCGGGTGCTCCGCAAACACCGGCTCCGGACCGTCCGGGCGCTGCGCCTCGAGCGTCACGGCGCTGGTGGCCGCCGCGTCGCGGCCGCGTTTCAGGACGGCGTTGGCGACAGCGACGACCTGCGGCGTCGAGCGGTAGTCGCGGATGAGCCGGACCACGCGCGCGTCCGGGTACCGGCGTGGGAACTGCACCAGGTAGTCCGCACGCGCCCCGGCGAACGAGTAGATCGTCTGAGCCGGGTCACCCACGACGCACACGTCGTTACGATCGCCGAGCCACAGGTCGAGCAGCCGCTGCTGCAGCGGAGACACGTCCTGATACTCGTCGACGACGAAGTGGTGGTACTGGGACCGGACGGCGTCGGCCACCCCGGGATGGCTGCTCAGCAGGCCGACGGCTGCCAGCAGGATGTCTTCCATGTCCATCAGCGAGCGGTCGGACTTCAGTTCCTCGTACGTCGCGTACACGCGAGCGACCGTCGCCTCGTCAGCGCCGGGCAGCAGCCGGCCCGCCTTGGCCGCGGCTGCCGCGTAGAGGTCGGGCGAGACGTTGGTGACCTTGGCCCATTCGATCTCGGACGCGAGGTCGCGGAGCATCGCCCGCTCGGTGCTCACGCGACACCGTCCGGCCGCCGCGTTGACCAACGGCAGCTTGGACTCCGCGATACGCGGCAGGTCGGCACTGGTGACCTGCGGCCAGAAATAGCGGGCCTGACGCAGGGCCGCGGAGTGGAACGTCCGGGCCTGCACGCCGTCGACACCGAGCGTCTGGAGCCGGCCCCTCATCTCGCCGGCCGCCCGCGTAGTGAACGTGACCGCAAGGACCCGGCGCGGGTCGTACACGCCGGCGAGAACGCCATGCGCAATGCGGTGCGTGATGGCTCTGGTCTTGCCGGTACCGGCCCCGGCGATTACGCACACCGGGCCGGTGAGCACGGTCGCGGCCTCGCGCTGCTCGGGATCGAGCGCGGCGAGCACATCGGGGCCACTCATGGTCCTCTATCTTGGCACCTCGCTCCGACGGTGCGCCGGGCAGCGGTGGACGTGGGGCCTCCGCGTGGAGCATGTGCTGGGCTATATCAACACAAACATGATGATCTAATGCCCTCACGTATTCGTGCCCGCGTCGGGCTGACCTTGAGCTAACACTCAACTCACATGTGAGATACCTAGTGCATTAGGGTAGTGACACGTGACCGAGGACTACCTCCGCCGTATCGGCGCGCTCATCCGTGAGTCCCGCAAGCACCGCGGATGGACTCAGGCCCAGCTTGCCGAAATCCTGCACACCAGCCAGAGCGCCGTAAACCGGATCGAACACGGCCACCAGAACCTCAGCCTGGAAATGCTGTCGCGGATCGGCGAGGCACTGGATTCAGAGATCGTCTCGCTGGGTACGCCAGGGCCCATGCATCTGCGCGTCACCGGCGGCAGCCGGCTGTCCGGCAGCATCGACGTCAAGTCCAGCAAGAACGCCGCCGTGTCGCTGCTGTGCGCGAGCCTGCTGAACCGTGGGCGCACCACGCTACGCCGAGTGGCCCGGATCGAGGAGGTCCACCGGATCATCGAGGTGCTCGAGAGCATCGGCGTGCGGTGCCGATGGCTCAATGCCGACAACGACCTCGAGATCGTCCGGTCCGAGCACCTCGACCTGGAGTCGATGAACGTCGAAGCCGCACGCCGTACTCGCAGCGTTCTGATGTTCCTCGGCCCGCTCCTGCATGACTATGACCGTTTCCAGCTTCCGTACGCCGGTGGATGCGACCTCGGGACCCGCACCATTGAGCCGCATCTCATCGCCCTGCGTCCGTTCGGGCTGGAGGTCAAGGCGACCGGCGGCAACTATCACGCCGAGGTGGACACTTCCACGGCTCCGTCCCGGCCGATCGTGCTCACCGAACGGGGCGACACCGTCACTGAGAACGTCCTGCTCGCGGCGGCGCGCCGCGACGGCGTCACGGTCGTGCGCAATGCGAGCTCGAACTACATGGTCCAGGACCTGTGCTTCTTCCTGGCCAAGCTCGGCGTCCGGATCGACGGGATCGGCACCACCACGCTGACTATCCATGGCGTCCCGCACATCGACGTCGACGTCGACTACGCGCCGTCCGAGGACCCGATCGAGGCGATGAGCCTGCTGACCGCGTCGATCGTGACGTCGTCCGCCCTCACCATCTGCCGGGTTCCGATCGAGTTCGTCGAGATCGAGCTCGCCCTGCTCGAGGAGATGGGCCTCGACTACGAGCGTGGCGACGAGTACCTCGCCGCGAACGGCCACACCCGCCTGGTCGACCTTGCCGTGCGCCCGGGGCCGCTGCACTCGCCGATCGACAAGATCCACCCGATGCCGTTTCCCGGGCTGAATATCGACAACCTGCCGTTCTTTGCCGCCATCGCCGCGACGGCTACGGGCGAGACACTGATCCATGACTGGGTGTACGAGAACCGGGCGATCTACCTGACGGAGCTGAACCGGCTCGGCGGCCGGGTCAAGTTGGCCGACCCGCACCGGGTCTATGTCGAGGGCCCGACCCGCTGGTCGGCGGCCGAGGTGATCTGCCCGCCGGCGCTGCGCCCCGCCGTGGTCATCCTCATCGCGATGCTCGCCGCGAAGGGGACATCCGTCCTGCGCAACGTCTACGTGATCAACCGCGGGTACGAGGACTTGGCGACCCGCCTCAACCTCATCGGCGCCCAGATCGAAGCCTTCCGCGACATCTAAATGACCACGTAAAGAGGGGATTCCCCACGTAACGTGGTCATTCAGTTGGAAGCTCGGAGCCGTACCAGCCTTCGATGAGGCGGCGCGAGATGGCCACGGACGGCGGGACGATCAACTCCCGCGCCTTGATCGCCGCTGCCAGATCGGTCCGCGAGAACCAGCGCGCGTCGCTGATCTCCTCCCCGTCCGGCTTCGGCGTCTCGCCAGCGGCCGTCGCGTAGAAGCCGAGCATCAGGTTGGACGGGAACGGCCACGGCTGGCTGCCGGCGTACGTGCACGACGTCACAGCGACCCCCGTCTCCTCGAGCACTTCCCGGACGACGGCCTGCTCCGGCGTCTCACCTGGCTCAACGAAACCGGCCAGCGTCGAATAGCGACCGTCCGGCCAGTTCGGATGACGCCCGAGCAGGCAGCGGTCCGCCTCGTCGACGACCAGCACGATGATCACGGGATCGGTCCGCGGATAGTGCTCCGAGCCGTCCGAAGGACATCGCCGTAGATGCCCGGCCCCGGCAACCACCGTCGCCGCCCCGCACCGCGAGCAGTGTCCGTGCGTGGCGTGCCAGTTGGCCAGCGCTATGGCGTGCACGAGCAGGCCGCCGTCACGGTCGTCCAGGCTCAGGCTCGCCCGCCGGAGTCCGACCGCCCGCGGATCCGGATGCGGCCCGTCAAGCTGGACGGCGAAGTACGCCACGCCGTCGCCATCCACCCCGAGCAGGAATCGTTCGCCATCGGGCGCCTCAACCGGGCTGACGAGCACCAGCCGCCCGTCCGCCACGGGAGCATCGCCTTCGGCGACCACCAGGACCCGGGTTCGCCGGTCGGACCACGCCGCGGCCAGCCATCGGTCGTCCCGCCGCCGCTCGGCCGCCCGGTCGATCATCGAGCGGCTAAATGCCAGCGGCTGGCGCAGGGCGTACGGAGCACGGTCCACGAGCCCCGACCCTAACCAGTACGGTCATCACCGTGAGCACGCACATCGGCGCCCAGTCGGGCGACATCGCCGACGCTGTCCTGCTACCGGGAGACCCGCGGCGGGCCGAATGGATCGCGAACACCTACCTCGACGACGTCACCTGCTACAACCGGGTCCGCAACATGCTCGGATTCACTGGGACCTACCAGGGCCGGCGGATCTCGGTTCAGGGCACGGGGATGGGGCAGCCGTCCCTCGCCATTTACGTCCATGAACTGATCGCCGAGTACGGCGCCCGCACCCTCGTGCGTGTGGGCTCGTGCGGCGCCCTCGTCCCACAGGTGAACATCCGCGACATCGTGATCGCGATGACGGCGTGCACCGACTCGGCGATGAACCGGCTGCGCTTCGAAGGCATCGACTTCGCCCCGGCAGCCGACTACGGCCTACTGCGGGCAGCGGCGGACAGCGCCGCGGCGGCCGGGCTGCCGTACCACGTCGGCGCGATCATGTCCGGGGACTCGTTCTACAACGACCGGCCGGAGCTGACCAAGCGGCTCGCCGAGTACGGCGTGCTCGCGATCGAGATGGAAGCCTCCGCCCTCTACACGCTGGCCGCCAAGCACGGCGCCCGCGCCCTCGCGATCTGCACCGTCAGCGACAGCCTGGTCACCGGCGAGGAGACGAGCTCGCCGGAACGGGAGCGGACGTTCGCCGCCATGGTCAAGCTCGCATTCGACGCGGTCAGCGCCGAACCGGCTCGCGCTTGATCACAAGCAGCACGGCAGCGGCCAGCACGACGAAGCGGAGCAGGAACGCCGCGCCGCTGCCGTCCAGCACGGCACTGGACGACCGGCTGCCCGCGGCGACCATCTCGAACGCCACGGCCGGGACGGCCACACCCAACCCGGCCGCGAGCTGACGGAGGCTGTTAAACAGCGCCGAGCCCGTACCCGCCTCCGCCGGCGTGAACTGCGCCAGGGCCTGAGTCGCGCTCGCGACCAGCGTGACCGCGATGCCGCCGCCGGTCAGCAGCAACGTCGTGACCACCAGCCACAGTGGCGTCGCGGCGCCCCAGGCCGCCATCATTCCCGCGGACCCAGCCATCAGCGTTAGACCGAGCACCAGCGCCCGGTCGACCCCGAGCCGCCCGATCGTCCGTCCCCCGAACGGCATGAACGCTAGCGCGACGATCGGCGGAGCGAGCATCACCAGACCCGCCTCCGACGCGTCCAAACCCCGCCCGAGCTGAAGGTAGATCGCGCCGTAGACGACCGCCGACATGATGCCGAACCACGCCGCCGATCCGGCAGCACTGCCGACGACGAACGCCCGGTTTCGGAAGATGTTCAGCCGGACGAGCGGGCTGCTGGCACGGCGCTCGGCAACGATGAAGGCGACCAGGGCGACGATAGCCACGACTCCCCCGAGCGCCGCCCACCTGCCCGCCCCGGCCACCGGAGCCTGGAGGACGGCGAACGTCGTGGCCAGCACGAAGAGGCTGGCGGTGACGGCTCCGGTGACGTCGAGCCGTCGAGCACCGGCGGCGGACCCGGCCGGCAACAGCCGGTAGGTCAGCAGCCCCACAGCGATCGGGATCGGCAGTTGCGCAACGAACACCAGCCGCCACCCACCGAGGTCGGTGAGCAACCCACCGGCCACCGGCCCGATCACGGCTGAAAGCGTGCCGGACGTGAAGTAGATCGACAGTGCCGCCGCCCGCCGCTCCGGCGGGTATGCCGTCGAGGCGATCGCGAGCGAGACCGTGTACAGGATGCCGCCGGCCACACCCTGGACGATCCGGGCCACCACCAGCAGCGGGAAAGTGGGTGCGAGCCCGCACGCGGCCGTCGCCACCAAGAACGCGGTAGCTCCGATCAGCATCATGCGGCGCGCGCCCAGGTGGTCGGTCAGCCAGCCGGCCACGAGCAGAGACGACGCCAGAGCGATCAGAAAACCGGTCGACACCCAGGCCAGCTCCGCGACCGAGCGGTCCAGGTCACGGGCGATGTCCGGCAGGGCGAGGCTGACGATCGAGGAGTCGATCAGGGTGAAGCCCGCGATCCACGCCAGGGTCAGCAGGGCTCGCGGGCTTGGTCGGCCGACCGGCCGTACCGGCGACGTTCTCCGCGGTTCCACCATCTTCCTCGGAACTGTAGCCGCCGGTTCTGACCGCCCCGGGCCGGTAGCCTTCCCAGCGTGGCACGGATGCGGTTCGGGACGTTCAACATCCTGCACAGCATGTCGGTCACCGCAGGCACCGTCCGCGACGATGAGCTGCGAACCGCAGCCGCCGCCGTCGACGCCGACGTGCTGGCGCTGCAAGAGGTCGACCGGGGCCAGCCACGCAGCCAGAAGGTCGATCAGTCCGCCGTCGCCGCCGACGTCATCGACGCGCCCTGGTGGCGGTACGCGCCCACCTTCAACGGAATCGTAAACCAGCCGTTCACGCCGGCAGAGCCAATGTCCGACGATCCGGGCCCGTCGTTCGGGATCGCGCTGATTTCCCGGCTGCCCGTGCTGCGGTGGTACGGCCGGGCGTTCCCGGCGGCCCCCATCCCGATGTTGCTAACGAGCGCCGGCGAGCGCGGCGTGACTCCCGTCCGGGACCATCCGCGGGTAGCCCTCGCCGCGGTGATCGTCGGGCCGGAAGGTCCATTCACCGTCGTATCGACCCACCTGTCGTTCGTGCCGGGCTGGAACGTCCGCCAGCTGCGGTCGATCGTCCGGTGGGCGGCCGGCATGCCAGGCCCACGTTTCCTGCTCGGCGACCTCAATCTGCCCGGACGCGTGCCCGGTGTGGTCAGCCGCTGGAAGCAGCTCGCCCGCGTCCCGACGTTTCCGTCCTGGCGTCCCCGGGTGCAGTGGGACCACGTGGTCGCCGACGGGTTCGGCACCGGGACGGTGCAGCGGGTGTCGGCGCACCGCCTGGGCATTTCCGACCACGCAGCGCTGACCGTCGACGTCGACTGGTGACGTGGCGGCTGCGGGCACATCACGAATGACCGTTCCTCTTGCCATGGATCCTGGCTTCGGCAAGACTGCGACGGATCAGCGCTCGCGGGTGCAAGGTGCCCGTAGCGAGCAGTCGAAAGAATGTGGGGTGGTCATAGTGGTGGCAGCGTGGCGAGGGCGTCGCGAGTTCTCCCTTGTACGGATGCTGGTTCTCGCATTCGCGTTCGTTCTGGTCTTGCCGGTTCTCGGCAGCGTCACGTCGGCCGCACAGCCGACCACGTGCGCGTCCGAGAAGGCGAAAGGGAGGCCCCCGGTCACACCGCCGAAGGCCGCCGATTGCCACGTGTCGATGCAGTTCCTGTGGGTCAGCGACTGGCACGCCCAGCTTGACCCGAATAGAGGGGTCGGCGGCGCCGCCGCCATCTCGACGTACTGGCAGCAGGACCGTGCTGCCTTCGACGGCCGTACCATCACGCTGACCGCCGGGGACGCGTATGGAGCGTCGCCGCCGCTGTCCGGGTTCTTCGACGAGGTGCCCGGAGTACTCGCTATGCGCCTCATGGGCTTCGACGTCGACACGTTCGGCAACCACAACTTCGACCGCGGCATCGAGCACCTCCAACAGATGATCGATCTGGCGGGTGCGACGGACGAGCCTGGCACGCCCTTCCAGTACGTGTCGGCCAATCTCGAGAACCGGGACGACAACCTCAAAGGCGTCGAGGACTACGTGATCTTCGACGTCGACCGTG
>JASLBX010000590.1 GCA_030146385.1 Jiangellaceae bacterium
ACTACCCGAGCGTCACCAAGCTGATGCGCTCGTTCTCCAGCCGTCCTCGCGCCAAGGGCAGGACCGACCGGGCGCTGCCGCAGACCAACGACGCCGCCGCAGTATTCGATCTTGAGGGGACGGTCGTCGCCTCCAACACCGTCGAGCAGTACCTGTGGACGCGGCTGGCCAGCCTGCCCCGCTCGCAGTGGCCGCGCGAGCTGGGTGACCTGCTGCGGAACCTCCCCCGCTATCTGCGTGCCGAGCGTCGCGACCGGGGCGATTTCATCCGGACGTTCATGCGCCGGTACGAAGGAGTGGACGAGGCCGAGTTGCGGCGTCTCGTGGACGAGGCGATCGGGGACGCGCTGCTCCAGCGGGCCATGCCCGAGGCGATTCGCCGGATTCGAGAGCACCGCTCGGCCGGCCACCGAACCGTCCTGATCACCGGCACCATCGACATCCTGGTCGAGCCGCTCGCGCCCCTGTTCGACGAGATCGTCGCGGGACGGATGCACAGCCGGGACGGTGTGTGGACCGGCTACCTCGACCGTCCGCCGCTGGTCGACGAGGCTCGCGCCGCGTGGCTGAAGGGGTACGCCGAGACGGCTGGAATCGACCTCAAGCAGTGGTACGCGTACGGCGACAGCCACTCCGACCGGGCCTGGCTCGAGCTGGTCGGCCATCCGCAGGCGGTCAACCCGGACGCCGCACTGTACCGGCACGCGAAGCACAAGCGCTGGCAGATCCACAGTTGGGGGACGCACACCCGAGGCCGGCTGGCCGCGCTGTCCGGTGTCGTCGCGACACCTGCGGGCGGGCCAGCGCCTGAAGGGTTCTCGAGTCCGCTGGAGGTCGGCCGGTGATCCTCTCGCTGCAGTACCAGCGCTCCCCCGCCCGCTACCTCGCGTCGCGGGGCATCACATCGGTCAAGCCCGGACGCCGGTTCGCCGGCATGGTCGCGGGCAACATCTCGCCGCTGCGGCTGGTCAACCTGCCCGCCCCGGACGCCCCGGGCGAGGGCTGGACCCGGGTGAAGCCGATCCTGTCCGGCATCTGCGGGTCCGACCTCGCGCTGCTCACCGGCCAGTCGTCCCCATACCTGTCTCCGGTGACGTCGATGCCTTTCGTACCGGGTCACGAGGTGGTCGGCGAGACGCTGGATGAGCTTCCGGGCGTGCCGCGCGGAACCCGCGTAGTGCTTGACCCCGTGCTGTCCTGCGAGCCGCGCGGGACCAAGCAGTGCCGGTGGTGCGCCGCCGGCCAGCACAGCCGGTGCGACCACATCACCACGGGACGGATCGCCGCCGGCCTCCAGACCGGCTTCTGCACCGACACCGGCGGCGGCTGGAGCCGCCAGTTCGTGGCCCACGAGACGCAACTGCACCCCGTCCCGGACGGCCTGGCCAACGAGCGTGCGGTTCTGGTCGAGCCGCTTGCCTGCGCGGTGCACTCGGTCCGCCGGGTAGGCGTGCCTACCAGCTCGACTGTCACCATTATCGGCGCTGGGACGGTCGGGCTGATGACGCTGCTGGCTCTCAAGGAGCTCGCACCCGAGGTGCCGGTCCACGTCATCGCCAAGCACAAGCATCAGCAGGACCGGGCGCTCGCACTCGGCGCAGCCGCCGTCCACCAGCCGAACCGCGCGGCCCGTGCCATCCGGCGGACGACAACCGCCCGGATGCACGACCCCGAGTTCGGCAGCGAGTTCCTGCTCGGCGGAGTCGACCTGGTCTTCGAGTGCACCGGCGGAGCGTCCGGACTCGACACCGCGCTCCGCCTGGCCCGCGCCGGCGGCACCGTCGTCGTCTCAGGCATGCCATCCGGCACCGTCGACCTCACACCCCTGTGGTTCCGTGAACTGAACCTCGTCGGCGCCTACGCCAGCAGCTCGACTCCGGTGATCATGTCGGAGAGTCAGGGTAATAGCCGGTCGAACCGACATGATCATGGGGATTTCGAGATCGCAATGTCGCTGGCGGGTTCGGCTCCGCTGGCCGCCTGGGTCGAACCGCCATATCCGCTGCGCCGCTGGCGCGAGGCTCTCGCCCACGCCACCGACGCCGGCAAGCTCGGCAGTGTCAAGATCGCTTTCGCCCCTGGAAGGGACTGAGATCATGAGCAGACCAGGGTTCGTCCTCTCCGTTGACGAGCGCACCCCGCCGCTGCTGGTTCATCAGGGCGAAGGCTTCCGGCTCGAACGGCTGCCGCTCGGCACCAACGTCATCTACCCGCCGGACTCACTGCCGGGTATTCGTAACATCAACGCCGCGATCGCCAAGGCGATCCACAATCCGGTTGGCATCGAGCCACTACCCGAGCTGCTCAAGCCCGGCATGCGCCTGACCATCGTGTTCGACGACCTGTCGCTGCCGTTGCCGCCGATGCAGACACCGGACATCCGCCAACGGGTGATCGAGCAGGTCCTCGAGCAGGCCGCCCGTGCCGGCGTCGACGACGTCGAGCTGATCGCCGCCAACTCGCTGCACCGGCGGATGACGCCGGCGGAGCTCAAGCGCGCAGTCGGCGAGCGGGTGTTCCGCTCGTTCTTCCCAGACCACCTGCGCAACCACGACGCCGAAGACCGGGAGAACCTGGTCGAGATCGGCAAGACCCAGCACGGTGAGGTCGTCGAGCTCAACCGCCGCGCCATGGAAAGCGACCTGGTTGTGTACGTCAACATCACGCTCACCGCGATGAGCGGCGGCCCGAAGTCACTCTCGGTGGGTCTCGCCAGCTACCGTAGCCTCCGCCACCACCACAACGTGCACACGCTGCGGCACTCGCGCTCGTTCAACGACCCGCCGAACTCCGCCATGCACCACTCGTACGAGCGGATGAAGGACCTGATCGGCGAGCGGGTCAAGGTCTTCCAGATCGAGACGACGCTCAACAACGACACCTTCCCGTCGTCCATGGGCTTCCTGAACAAGCGCGAGTGGGAGTGGAACCTCGCCGACCAGGCCGCCTACGTCGCGGTCAAGCGCGGCAACGAACTGCTGCCGGCGCGGGCCCGCCGGAAGATCTGGCAGTCGACGGTGGCGCCGTACGGCGTGACCGGCATCAATGCGGGTGTGCCGTCGCAAGTCCACCCGATCACGCTGGGCAACGTCCACCGCCAGCAGCTGACCGAGGTGGACGGCCAGGCGGACGTGGCGATCTTCGGGCTCCCCTACATCTGCCCGTACAACGTCAACTCGATCATGAACCCGATCCTGGTGATGTCGCTCGGGCTCGGCTACTTCTTCAACCTGTACAAGAACAAGCCGATCGTCCGGAAGGGCGGGACGGCGATCTTCTACCACCCGGTGCCGCACGAGTTCCATCCCGTGCATCATCCGAGCTACATCGACTTCTTCGACGAGGTGCTCACGGAGTCGACCGACCCTGTGGTGCTGGAGACCAAGTACGAGGAGCAGTTCGCCACCGACCCCTGGTACATCCAGCTTTACCGCAAGAGCTACGCCTACCACGGCGTGCACCCGTTCTACATGTGGTACTGGGGCGCGCACGCCTTGGAGCACCTCGGCGAGGTCATCTTCGTCGGCGGCAACCGCAAGACCACGGGCCGGATGGGGTTCAAGGCCGCATCCACCCTCGCCGACGCACTAGAAATCGCGTCGCACACCGTCGGACGCTCGCCGTCGATCACCTACCAGCACGCCCCGCCCCTGGTGATGGCGGACGTGCGCTGATGCGGAGGCACTGATGGGTATCCGCGACGAGATCCGACTGCTCCGCCACGGAAGGGATTGGCGGGGACGATCCACCGCGCCGCGCTCGGCCGAGCCGCATGTCATCGACGACGGCGAGCGCGAATTTCCGACTGGCTGGGCTCGCACCCGCGCTGGGCGGGCTGCACGGTCGGTGCTGCAGCGTGGGTTGCTCAAGCCGGTGACATGGAGCCAGACGCGGCCCGTGGTCGAGGGTTTGGAGTACCTGGAGAACTTGCGCGGTCCAGTGGTATTCGTGGCGAACCACTCCTCGCACCTGGATGCGCCATTGATCGTCGGCTCGGTCCCGCGCCGGTTCGCGGAGAAGCTGGCCGTGGGAGCCGCCGCCGACTACTTCTTCGACGCGCGCTGGCGGGCCATCGCCTCAGGGTTGTTCTTCAACACGTTCCCGGTGGAGCGGCACGGGCAGCGGCGGCTGCGCTCGCAGGCGGTCGAGTTGCTCGACGAAGGTTGGAGCCTGCTGCTGTTCCCCGAGGGCACCCGCTCGGAGGACGGCTGGATGAGCGCGTTCAAGTCGGGCACCGCGCAGCTGTGCGTCACCAAGCGCGTGCCGGTGGTACCGATCGCCATCCGTGGGGCGTACGCAGCAATGCCACGTGGCCGGAACTGGCCGGTGCCGGGACGCCCACGGATCGCCGTCCGGTACGGCCGCCCCCTTATTCCCGCCGAAGGCCAGGGCTTCCGCGAGCTACGCGAGCGCATGATGCGCACGGTCGCCCGGCTGAACGC
>JASLBX010000197.1 GCA_030146385.1 Jiangellaceae bacterium
TGACCTCGCCCGGCTGGACGCGCTCGCCCGGCCGGCGCCGGACGCAGCGGCGGCACACGGCCTTACCGCGCGCGAGTTGCAGGTGCTGCGGCTGCTCGCGGCCGGCAAGACCAACCACGCCATCGCCGCCGACCTGGTGCTGGCGGACAAGACAGTAGACCGGCACGTGAGCAACATCTTTGCCAAAATAGGCGTCTCGTCCCGCGCAGCAGCCACAGCTTACGTGTACGAGCATCGGCTCATCTCCATTGGGAGCACCGATGACCACCGTTGATCCGCTCACGCGAGGCCGCGATGCGTACGACCGGCTGGCGTGGCGGGACGCGTACGTGCAGCTGTCGGCGGCCGACCGGCAAGAATCGCTTGGCGCCGAGGATCTCGACCGGCTGGCGAGGGCCGCGTACTTGACCGGGCACATCGACGCAGCCAACGAGATCTGGGAGCGGACGCATCACGCCTTCCTGGACCGTGGCAAGGTACCGCCCGCGGTCCGGTGCGCGTTCTGGCTCGGGCTTACGCTCGTCCTGCGTGGTGAGCACGCCCGCGGTGGCGGCTGGATGGGGCGGGCACACCGCCTCCTCGAGGACGCGTCGGTGGACTGCGCGGAGCAGGGCTATCTGCGCCTCCCCATGGCGCTGCAAGCTCTCGGTGGCGGCGACCTCGAGGCCGCGTACCGCACCTTCGTTGAGATCACCGAGGTAGCGGACCGGTTCGACGACGCGGACCTGCGAGCGCTCGGGACGCTGGGACAGGGCCAGGCGCTGGTCGCGCAGGGCCAGGCCGCGCAAGGCGTGACGATGCTGGACGAGGCCATGGTGGCGGTCACAACTGGCGAGGTATCCGCGGTCGCAGCTGGCATCATCTACTGCGCCATGCTCCTCGCCTGCCGGGCGATCTTCGACGTGCGCCGTGTGCAGGAGTGGACCGTGGTGCTGAGCCGCTGGTGCGCTACTCAGCAGGACCTCAAGCCCTACCGCGGCCAGTGCCTGGTGCACCGCTCGGAGATCATGCAACTGCGCGGCGAGTGGGCCGACGCCATGGACGAGGTGCGGCAGGCTTGCGAGCACCTGTCCGACCCGCCCGGTGATCCGGTGATGGGCATGGCGCTGTACCAGCAGGGCGAGCTGCTCCGACTGCGCGGTGAGCTCGCCCGAGCCGAGATCTGCTACCGGGAGGCCAGCGGCTGCGGGCACACCATGCAACCCGGGCTGGCACTGCTCCGGATGGCTCAGGGCCGGCTCGACGACGCAGCGGCTGCCATCGAACGGACGGTCACGGAGTCCGAGGAAGCGGTCGAGCGGTCCAGGGTGCTGTCCGCGTACGTTGACATCAAGCTTGCCGCTGGCGACTTCGAGGACGCTCGCGCGGCGATGCACGAGCTGGACGAGATCGCCGCGGTCTTCGACTCGCCGTACCTGCGCGCGGTGGTCGGGTACGCGCGCGGGTCCGTGCTGCTTGCCGACGGTGATGCGGGAGCCGCCTGCGTCGCACTGCGCCGAGCTTGGCTGGCCTGGCACGAGCTGGCGGCTCCCTACGAGACGGCGCGGGTCCGGCTGCTGATGGCGCGAGCATTCAGCCAGCTGGGCGACCACGACACGGCCGAGATGGAGCTGGACGCCGCCCGCAGGGTTTTCGAGCAGCTGGGCGCGGCGCCCGCGCTGGAGCAGGTGCGGGAGCTCATTGGCCGCGCCGCACCCCGCACAATCGGCGGCTTGACGGCCCGCGAAGTGGAGGTGCTCCGCCTGGTGGCGACCGGCGCGACCAACCGGGAGATCGCCGACACGCTCGTGATCAGCGACAAGACGGTTGCCCGGCACGTGAGCAACATGTTCACCAAGCTCGGCCTGTCCTCGCGGGCGGCCGCCACTGCGTACGCCTACGAGCACGACCTCGTGTAGTACGGGGCAGCGGAACCGGATCTACACAGAATTACCCACACGGTGCCGCCACATCGGTTTGGTTGATCCGACCGATGCGGGCGCCGCTGCCCGGCGCGGACTCTTACCTCGTAGCCATCGAGGGAGGAGGCCGTGATGAGCAGGCAGGACAGAACGACGCATCCGGAACAGTGGGCTGGCCAACAGGCACGCGATCAGCTGCTGGCCGCGATGCCGGTGACCGAGCGGCAGCTGCAGTTGGCCGGGGTTTCCACCGCCGTGCTGGAAGGCGGCGGCGGTCCACCGATCGTGCTGCTGCACGGCCCGGGTGAGTTTGCTGCCCTCTGGGCGCGGGTGGTCCCGGATTTGGTGAAGACCCATCGGGTCGTGGCCCCCGACCTGCCCGGCCACGGGGCCTCGGACATGCCCGACGGCCGCTTGGATGGTGACCGGGTGCTTACCTGGCTCAGTGAACTGATCGAGCAGACCTGTTCGTCGCCTCCCGCACTGGTGGGGCACCTGCTGGGTGGCGCGATAGCGGCGCGCTTCGCCAGCGGCCACGGCGACCAACTCAGCGAGGTGGTGCTCGTTGACACCTTCGGCCTGGGCTGGAACCGACCTGCGTTGCGATTCGCTGCCCCGTTGGTCGCCTACATCGCACACCCCACCGAACGCACGCGGGACCGCTTCCTCGCCCAATGCTTCATCGACTTCGACGGGCTGCGCGACGAACTCGGTGAGCGCTTCGAGCCGTTCGGAGACTACTCGCTTGCCTGGGCGCGCACGAAGACCGCGAAGGCGGCGCTTCGCAGCCTCATGCCGGAGTTCGGCACCCGAGCCATTCCGCAGGCTGACCTCGCACGGATCGAGGTTCCTACGACCCTGATCCACGGACGGCACGACCTCCAGACCCGGCTAAGGGTCGCTGAGCGTGCCAGCGCACGGTATGGCTGGCCGCTGCACGTGATCGAGGGCTGCCGAGACGACCCTGCCTTCGAACAGCCGGAGGCGTTCCTGGCAGCGCTGCGGACCGCACTCGGAACATCGTCCACGGAGGAGACGCGATGAGCACGAGAACATTCGATGTAGCCGGGCTCGAGGGTGGGCACGTCGGCCTAACCTCGGCCCAGCTTGAGCAGCTCAACGCCCAGCTCGAGGGCCCGCTGCTCACCGCGGGCGACGAGGGCTGGGACGAGGCCACCCTGATCTGGAACGCCATGGTTGCCAAGACGCCGGCGCTGGTGGTCCAGCCGACGTCGGCCCACGACGTCGCCGCGGCCGTCCGGTTCGCCGCGGACCATGGCCTGCTGCTGAGCGTCAAGGGTGGCGGCCACAACATCGCCGGTACCGCCCTCGCCGAGGGCGGGCTGACCCTGGACATGTCCCGTATGCGCGGGGTCACCGTCGACCCAGCCGCCGGGCTCGCACATGTCGGCCCGGGGTGCCTGCTGCAGGACGTCGACCGGGCGACCCAGGAGCACGGCCTCGCTACGGTGCTCGGGTTCGTGTCCGAGACGGGCGTCGCCGGCCTGACCCTCGGCGGTGGCTTCGGGTACCTGACGCGCCGGTTCGGCTGGGCCGTCGACAACCTGGACGAGGTCGAGATCGTCACGGCGGACGGGAAGGTGCGGACCGCCAGCCGTACGGAGAACCCTGATCTGTTCTGGGCGATCCGCGGCGGTGGCGGCAACTTCGGGGTCGTCACCCGTTTCACGTTCCGGCTGCACCAGGTCGGCCCAACGGTGACCGGCGGACTGATCGCCTGGAGCGCCGACCGAGCTGACGAGGTGCTCGGGACCTACCGGGAGCTCACCGCGTCCGCACCCCGCGAGCTGACCGCAGCCGCGATGATCCGCCTCGCGCCCCCGGCGCCGTTCGTCCCCGAGGAGTGGCACCTCAAGCCGGTCGTCGGTCTGCTCGTGTGCCACAGCGGTCCGAACGCCGAGGCCGATCTCGCGCTGGTCCGCGCCCTCGGGGATCCGATCTTCAATGTGGTCGGGGAGAAGCCGTACGTTGCGCTGCAGTCGATGCTCGACAACTTGCAGCCCAAGGGGTTGCACCAGTACTGGAAGTCCGAGTTCCTCCCCGACCTGCCGGGCGAGTACCTCGACACGTTCCGGGACGCCGCGCTTCGTGTCGCGTCCCCTCTGTCGTTCTCCATCGTCTTCCACGTCGCGGGGGCGCTGAACGAGGAACACGACGGCGGCGCGGTCGGCAACCGAGACGCCCAGTTCATCAGCGGGTTCACCGGGACGTGGCCCCCGCAGGCCGATGGCGACGGGATCGTGGCCGCGGTCCGCCAGGGATGGGAGAAGATCAGGCCGTTCTCGACCGGCGGGAACTACGTCAACTTCCAGCTTGCCGACGACGGCGCCGCCAGAACCGCAGGCGCGTATCGCGACAACTACGAGCGTCTGCGGGAGATAAAGGCGGTCTACGACCAGCTCAACTTTTTCCGGGTCAACCGCAACATCCGCCCGGCCGGATGACCGTAGGCCTCATGGGGGAGCAAAGCGATGACTACCGAGGCGCCTACATTTGATCAGGTTCGGGAGGCGTGGGACGCCCTTGCTCCGCGGTTCGACCAGTTCACCACGGCGGAGTGGAGCATGCCCTTCGGTGCGCAGGCGCTGCGCCGGGTCGACCTCGGTCCCGGTGTCAGGTTCCTGGACGTGGCCTGCGGCGGTGGGGCGCTGGCCATCCCGGCAGCCCGCCGGGGCGCCGACGTGGTGGCGGTCGACATCGCCCCGACGATGATCGAGCGGCTTACCGCGCGGGCGCGGGCGGCAGGGCTTTCCAACCTCGCGGGCCGTGTTATGACCGGGGAGACGCTCGAGCTTCCCGACGACGCGTTCGACGTGTCCGCGTCGCAGAACGGCGTGTCGGTGTTCCCTGACCTCGAGGGCGGGCTATGCGAGATCGTCCGGGTCACCAGGCCCGGCGGACGGGTGCTGATCGTCGCGTTCGGCGCGCTGCAGAAGGCGGAGTTCCTGGGGTTCTTCCTGGGAGCCCTGCATGTGTGCGTCCCCGGCTTCACCCCGCCACCGACAGATCCGCCGCCGCCGCCGTTCCGGCTCGCCGACCCGAGCAGGTTCGGCCAGCAGCTGGCCGACGCCGGGCTGACCGACGTCCAGGTGGAGACTGTCACGTGGGATATGACCTTCACGTCCGCCGGCCATTTGTGGGACGTCATCACCTCCGGCAAGCCGATCGCAGTACAGCTGACCGCCAACCTGACGGTGGAGCAGCAGGCCGACGTGCGGCATGTGCTCGACGGGATGCTCCGCGAGCGCTCCGGAGGCAGTCCAGGCGCGACACTCTGCACCGAGATGAACATCGGCATCGGAACCAAGTGATAGGCCACAGCCAGGACCGAAACGACAACGTCCCGCCTTCGCGCCCTCATCACCGCCCTTTCTCCACTGGCGTTGCTGGCCGCGTTCGTCTGGTATCCGTACATCGCGGGGCGCCTGCCCAACGACTCGGCTGTCGCCGACGCGGTGGCCGACGGCCCGACCCGGTGGGGCTGGCGCATCTCGCCTCCGGCGTTGTCGTGCTCGCGTTCACCGCGATCCGTGGGCTCATCCGCGAGCGGCGTAACGACTCGTGGAGCGCTCTTGGGCTGCCGTTCGTCGTGATCGGAAGCACGCTGTACGCATTGCTGCCCGGACCGGGCCAAACGCGGCCCAGCCGGCCTACTGGAACGACGCCGGGCGGCCGACTGGCGACAGCACGGCGACCGATGGGAGATCACGGACGGGACGTTCGGTGCCGCGATGCTTCGCGCGGCCCAGCTCCAAGCCGGTGAGCGCGTCCTGGATGTGGGGCGGGTGCGACGACGGTCGAGGCTGCGCACCAGGTGGGCCGACCGCGACGGTCGTCGGTGTCGACATCTCAGCGGCGATGCTCGAGTTCGCCGCC
>JASLBX010000075.1 GCA_030146385.1 Jiangellaceae bacterium
GGTCGGCCTCCAGCAGGCTCTTGCCGACCTCGTGCCCCTGGGCCGCGAGGAAGGTGAACACCATGCCCCCGCCGACCAGGATGCGGTCGGCGGTGCCGAGCAGGTTCTCGATGACGCCCAGCTTGTCGGAGACCTTCGAACCGCCGAGGACGACGACGTAGGGCCGGTCCGGATCGTTGAGCACCTTCGCGAACGCCTCGACCTCCGCCAGAACCAGGCCGCCGGCGGCACGCGGAAGGCGTTGCGCGACGTCGTAGACGCTGGCCTGCTTGCGGTGCACGACGCCGAACCCATCGGAGACGTACGCGTCCGCCAGCGATGCCAACTCCTCGGCGAAGTCGGCACGCTCCGCGTCGTCCTTGGAGGTCTCGCGGGCATCGAAGCGCAGGTTCTCCAGCACCGCGACACCGCCGTGGTGCAACTCGTCGACCGTCGCCCGCGCGCTCGGGCCGACGGTGTCCTCCGCGAACCGGACCTCGCGGCCCGGCAACAGCTCGGCCAGGCGCTCGGAGACGGGTCGCAGCGAGTACTTCGGGTCCGGCTCACCCTTGGGACGGCCGAGATGCGCCATGACGATCACCCGAGCTCCGGCGGAGGCCAGCCGCTCGATGGTCGGCAGGCTGGCCAGGATCCGGCCCTCGTCGGTGACGCGGTCGCCGTCCAGAGGCACGTTGAGGTCGGAGCGGACGAGTATCCGCTTGCCGCGCAGTTCTCCCAGGTCGTCGATCGTCCGCATCAGAGGGAGGAGCCGACGTGCCGGACTAGGTCGACCAGGCGGTTCGAGTATCCCCACTCGTTGTCGTACCAGCCGACGATCTTGACCTGGTTGCCGATGGCGCGGGTCAGGCCGGCGTCGAAGATGCACGAGGCCGGGTCGGTGATGATGTCGCTGGAGACGATCTCGTCCTCGGTGTACCGGACGATGCCCTTGAGCGGGCCGTCCGCGGCCTCCTGGAACGCCGTGTTGACCTCGTCGACCGTGACCTCGCGGGAGAGGCTCACCGTCAGGTCGGTCGCCGAGCCGTTCGGGGTCGGCACGCGGATGGCGAACCCGTCCAGCTTGCCCTTGAGCTCCGGCAGCACCAGCCCGATCGCCTTCGCTGCGCCGGTGGTGGTCGGGACGATGTTGATGGCGGCCGCGCGGGCCCGGCGGAGGTCCTTGTGCGGGCCGTCCTGCAGATTCTGGTCCTGCGTGTAGGCGTGGATGGTGGTCATCAGGCCGCGCTCGATGCCGAAGGTGTCGTTGAGCACCTTGGCCATCGGCGCCAGGCAGTTCGTGGTGCACGACGCGTTCGAGACGATCGTGTGCTTGGCCGGGTCGTAGTCGGTCATGTTGACGCCCGGCACCACGGTGATGTCCTCGTTCTTGGCCGGCGCCGAAATGATGACCTTCTGCGCGCCCGCTTCGAGGTGGCCCGTGGCCTTCTCCGCGTTGGTGAACAGCCCCGTGGACTCCAGGACGACATCGACGCCCCAGTCCTTCCACGGCAGGTCGGCGGGGTTGCGCTCGGCCACTGCCTTCAGCGTCGCGTCACCGACCCGGATACCGTCGTCGGTCGCAGCCACCTCGGCGGACAGCCGGCCGAGGATGCTGTCGTACTTCAGCAGATGGGCGAACGTCGCAGGCTCGCCGAGGTCGTTGAACCCGACGACTTCGATGTCGCCGCCGCCCTGATCGAGCAGCGCACGGTAGAAGTTCCGGCCGATCCGGCCGAACCCGTTGATGCCTACACGAATAGCCATGCGGAATCAGACTCCTCACTCATGGGGGGTTCGGCGGTAGTTCCACCCCATCGTGGTGACCCGCCAACCCAACACACTATCTCTGTTTCTGGAGGGCTACGTGCCCCAGGTCCATGTTTCTACGCCGCTACGCCCCGCCCACCTCGCGCTGAGTGGTCAGGCCAGCATGTCCGGTGTCAGATCTGCGTCGGTTCCCGGGATGCCCTCTTCCGAGGCGCGGCGATCGGCCATGGCGAGCAGCCGGCGGATCCGGCCGGCGATGGCGTCCTTGGTCATCGGCGGATCGGCGAGGGCGCCGAGCTCTTCGAGGCTTGCCTGCTTGTGCTCGAGGCGCAGCGTGCCGGCCGCGCGCAGGTGGTCCGGCACGTCGTCGCCGAGGATCTCCAGCGCTCGCTGGACGCGGGTACCGG
Organism: Jiangellaceae bacterium; assembly: GCA_030146385.1. Taxonomy (GTDB): domain Bacteria; phylum Actinomycetota; class Actinomycetes; order Jiangellales; family Jiangellaceae; genus JASLBX01. Next base: position 2,154 of record JASLBX010000075.1, read on the forward strand.
CGGCCACCGCGGCTCGTGCCGAACGGCGCAGGTTGGCGTCGTCGAAGTTGGCGAGCCGGTTGGCGGTTGCCTTAACCTCGCGACGCATCCGGCGCTCCTCCCAGGCCAGCACGCTGTCGTGCGCGCCGAGCCGGATGAGCAGGGCACCGATCGCGTCGCCGTCCCGGATGACCACCCGGTCGACTCCGCGGACGTCACGCGCCTTGGCCGGGATGCTCAGCCGTCGGGCGGCACCTACCAGCGCCAATGCCGTCTCCGGACCCGGGCAGGTCACCTCGATCGCGGACGACCGTCCGGGCTCGGTCAGCGAGCCGTGGGCCAGGAAGGCGCCCCGCCAGGCCGCCTCGGCATCGCAGGCCGCGCCCGACACCACCTGGGGAGGCAGCCCGCGGATCGGCCGCCCCTTGCCGTCGATCAGGCCGGTCTGGCGGGCGAGCGCCTCGCCGTCGTCGGCGACCCTCACGACGTAATGGCTGGTCTTACGCAGCCCGCCGGGAGAGACGACGCTCAGCTCGCTCGTGTGTCCGAACACATCGGCGATATCGCGCCTGAGCCGCCGAGCCGCAACGCCAGTGTCGAGCTCGGCCTCGACGACGATGCGGCCGTTGACGATGTGCAGAGCACCCCCGAACCGGAGCATCGAGGCCACCTCAGCCTTGCGGCAGCACGGCTTGGTGACTTCGAGGCGGGCCAGCTCATCCTTGACGGAAGCGGTCATGGCCATGCGCTGATACTGCCATGCCGAAGGCCTCCGTGTATGCCAGGGCGAGCCGCTCCGGATGGTGCCGCGGCGTCCCGTCCCCTACGGCCACGTCGCTGACCAGCAGCGTTGCGCCGAGCTCGCTTGCCACCCGGCGGAGCAGTTCCGGATTCGGCACCGAGCCGCTGTCGGCGACGACGACGTCGATCTGCAGATCCGGGCTGTAGGCCGCGAGGACCTCCAGGTGCATCTCCGGCGTGAATCCCTCGGTCTCGCCACCCTCGGCGGACAGGTTCAGCGCCACTACCTTGCGGGCGGGGCTGGCCACGATTGCGTCCCTGAGCTCCGGCACGAGCAGGTGCGGGATGACGCTGCTGAACCACGACCCTGGACCGAACACCAGGCACTCAGCG
>JASLBX010000102.1 GCA_030146385.1 Jiangellaceae bacterium
CCGGCGAGCACGACCTGGAGGAGAACATCGTCCACTTCGTGCTGGCCCGGCCGGAAGGCCACGGCCCGGGCACCAAGGGCCTGTCGATGTTCATCGTGCCCAAGTTCCGGTTCGACCCGGTCACCGGCGAGATCGGCGAGCGCAACGGCGTCTATGCCACCAACGTCGAGCACAAGATGGGCCTGAAGGTCTCGACGACCTGTGAGCTGACGTTCGGCCGAGGTGCGCCTCTCAGCCGAGGCCGCGATGGACGCAGTGGCGAGCCTGCGGTTGGCTGGCTGGTCGGCGAGGTTCACGACGGCATCGCCCAGATGTTCAGGGTCATCGAAGCGGCGCGGATGCAGGTGGGCGTCAAGGCCATCGCCGCGCTGTCCAGCGGATACCTGCATGCGGTGGACTACGCGCACTCCCGGGTCCAGGGCCCGGATCTCACGCAGCGCACCGACCGGACCGCGCCGCGGGTCACCATCGACCGGCATCCCGACGTGCGCCGCATGCTCATGCTCCAGAAGGCTTACGCGGAGGGACTGCGGGCGACCTACCTCTACACCGCGGACTGGCTCGACCGGGCCACGCGGGCCGGTCACGAGGGCGCCGACGACTCCCTGGCCCGCAGCGTCAACGACCTGCTGCTGCCGATCGTCAAGGGGGTCGGCTCGGAGCGGTCGTACGAACTGCTCACGCTGTCGCTGCAGACGCTCGGCGGCTCTGGATACCTGCAGGACTACCCTATCGAGCAGTACATCCGGGACACCAAGATCGACTCGCTGTACGAGGGCACGACCGGGATCCAGGGCCAGGACTTCTTCTTCCGCAAGATCGCCAGGGACCGCCTGGTCGCCTTCGACGCGCTGACCGCCGAGATCGACCAGTTCCTCACCGGGATCGAGTCGGACGACCGGCTGAAGGTCGAGCACGACGCGCTGTCCGAGGCACTGGCGCACGTCCGAGACATGGTCACGACGATGTGCGAGTGGGAATCCGCCACCGCATCGGAATCCGCTGAGATCTACAAGGTGGGCCAGAACACCACCCGCCTGCTCATGAGCACCGGCGACCTGCTCGTCGGCTGGTTGCTGGCCCGGCAGGCCGCCGTCGCGCACGCCGCAATCGGCACGGCGGACGACCACGACCGGGACTTCTACGCCGGCAAGGTGGCGGTCGCGCGGTTCTTCGCGACCACCGTGCTGCCCGAACTCGCCAGCCGCAGGCACGTTCTCGAGGCAACCGACGGCGCCCTGATGGACGTCCCGACCACGGCGTTCTGAAGGGACGACGATGGCCGCCGAAGCTGCCACACCGCGCAGGGGCCGGCCCCCGAACCCAGAGTTGCGCGCCCGCATCCTCAACGCGGCCCTCGAGCTGTTCGCCGAGCAGGGGTACGACGCGACGTCCGTCAGCCAGGTGGTCATCCGGGCCGGCGTCACCAAGGGAGCGCTGTACCACTACTTCGCGGCCAAGGAGGACCTGCTCTACGACATCTACCGCGGCCTGCTGGACCAACAGCTCGCCGACCTGGAACGGATCTCGACCGAGGAGCCAAACCCGTCCCGCGCTCTCCGCGCCGTCATCCACGACCTCGTCGTGACGACGATCCGGCACCGCCGCGAGGTCACGGTGTTCAGCCGCGAAAGCGCGCGGCTCTCGCCCGAACGGTGGCAGGTCTTGCAGCGGGACTGGCGGCGGTACCAGGAGGTGGTCCGCAGCCTCATCCGCGACGCCCAGCAGCAGGGCATCTTCAGCGCGGCCACCAGCCCCGAACTGGTCTCGTGGATGATCTTCGGGCTTACCACCAGCCTGCCGAGCTGGTACCGCGCCGACGGCCCCAAATCTCCGTCCGATATCGCCGACGCGGCGAGCGAGTTCGTCCTCGCGGCGCTCCGTCCAGAACACTCCGAAGGGACACCTGCCCTATGACCCGTCTAGCAGACAAGGTCGCCCTCGTCACCGGAGCCGCCCGCGGTATCGGCGCGGCGACCGCCCGCCGGCTGGCGGCCGACGGCGCAGCCGTGGTCGTCATCGACCTGCGCGAGCCGGATACCGAGGAGACGGTGGCGGCGATCAAGGAGGCCGGTGGAACGGCCACGGGCATCAGGTGCGACGTGGCCGACGCCGCTCAGGTCGAGGCAGCCGTCACCCGGGCCGTGGCTGAGCTCGGCCGGGTGGACATCCTGGTCAACAACGCCGGCGTCATCCGCGACAACCTGCTGTTCAAGATGACCGAGGAGGACTGGGACACGGTCATGAGCGTCCACCTGCGCGGCGCGTTCCTGTGCAGCCGCGAGGTGCAGAAGCACATGGTGGCCCAGAAATCCGGCAAGATCGTCAATCTGAGCTCGACGTCCGCCCTGGGCAACCGCGGCCAGGCGAACTACTCCGCGGCCAAAGCGGGGGTTCAGGGGCTCACCCGAACCCTCGCCATCGAGCTTGGCCCATTCGGCATCAACGTCAACGCGGTGGCGCCGGGGTTCGTCGCCACCGCGATGACCGATGCCACCGCCCGCCGGGTCGGCGTCGAACCGGAGCAGTTCCGGGAGGCCGCGGCGGGGGCCGTCCCGCTGCGCCGGATCGGCGTGCCGGAGGACATCGCCAACGTCGTGGCATTCCTGGTAAGCGAGGATGCCTCGTACGTCACCGGCCAGACGATCTACGTCGACGGCGGACCGCGCTGAGAGGAGCGTCCCATGGCATTCGCATCGCTCGATGAGCTTCGCGCCGCCGCCGGAACCGAGATCGGGCACGGGCCGTGGATCGAGGTCACCCAGCAGCGCATCGACCAGTTCGCCGACGCCACGGCCGACCACCAGTGGATCCACGTCGATCCCGAGCGGGCCGCAGCCGGGCCGTTCGGTGGCACCGTCGCCCATGGCTACCTCACGCTGTCGCTGATTCCCGCGCTGACGGTCGGCATGGCCGCGGTCGACGGAGTGACGATGGGCGTCAACTACGGGCTCAACAAGGTCCGGTTCCCGGCGCCGGTGCCCGCCGGCTCGCGGGTCCGCGCCCGGGTGGCGCTCGTGTCGGTGGACGACGTGCCGGGCGGCGCCCAGGTCACCTCTCAGGTCACCCTCGAGCGCGAAGGCGGTGACAAGCCCGTGTGTGTGGCCGAGACGGTGTCGCGGCTCTACTTCTGAAAACGATCAGGTGAGCAAGACTGGGGCAGAGACCCGCCCCGTTGGTCACCTGATCGTTTGCAATCCGACCAAGCGTGAGGAGGAGGCACGATGAAGGCCTGGCAGGTCACCCGCAACGGTGAGCCCGGTGACGTCATGGCGCTGGTCGATGTCCCCGAGCCCGAACCGGCGGAGGGACAACTGCTGGTCCGGGTGTGCGCGGCGGCCCTCAACTTTCCGGACGTGCTCATGTGCCGGGGCGAGTACCAGGTAAGGCCGCCACTTCCTTTCACGCCCGGGATCGAACTCTGCGGCGAGGTGGTGACCGGGCCGGCGGACGGCTTCGCGTCGGGCGACCGCATCATCGGGACGCCCGCCCTTCCCCACGGTGCGCTCGCCGAGTTAGCCGTCGTTCCGGTGGCGGAGGCGTATCCCGCGCCCGACGCCCTGGACGACGCGGCGGCGGCGGCCATGCATATCGCCTACCAGACGGCCTGGTTCGGCCTGCACCGGCGGGCCGGCCTGCGACCGGCCGAGACCCTGCTGGTTAACGCGGCCGCTGGAGGGGTCGGCAGCGCCGCCGTCCAGCTCGGCCGGGCCGCCGGGGCTCGGGTCATCGCCGTTGTCGGGGGCTCGTCGAAGGTCGCTGTGGCAACCGAGCTCGGCGCCGACGTGGTGATCGACCGCACCGAAACGGACGTGATCATCGCGGTCAAGGAGGCGACCGACCGCCGCGGAGCCGACGTGGTGTTCGACCCGGTGGGCGGCGACGGGTTCGCCGCTGCGACCCGCTGCGTGGCGTTCGAGGGCCGCATCGTGCTCGTCGGGTTCGCGTCGGGCACCATCCCGGCGCCGCCGCTGGCCCATGCGCTGGTGAAGAACTACTCGCTGCTCGGCCTGCACTGGGGCCTGTACCGCCAGCACGATCCGGACGCCGTCGCGCGAGCTCACGGCACCTTGTCCGACCTCGCGGCCGACGGAGTCGTCGCTCCGCTGCTGGGCGGCCGGCTCGGCCTCACTGAGGCGGCCGACGGCCTGGCCCGCCTCGCGGCCGGTGAGACGGTCGGCAGATTGGTCGTGGAGTTGTGATGACCGCCGACCCGCCCGGCCTGGACCTGGCACGGTTGCGCGGATACCTCGAGGCGGCGTGTCCCGACCTGGCCGGCGGACCCCTGTCCGCAAATCTCATCGAGGGCGGCCGATCCAACCTGACCTACGTGGTGCACGGCGCGTCCCGCTCCTGGGTGCTTCGCCGCCCGCCGCTCGGCCACGTGCTACCCACGGCGCACAACATGGCCCGAGAGTTCCGGGCGATCAGCGCGCTCGCGCCCACGGACGTCCCCGTCCCTGCACCGATCGCACTGTGCGAGGACGAGTCCGTACTGGGCGCGCCGTTCTACCTGATGGAGCGGGTGGACGGCACGGTCTACCGGTCCGCCCGGCAGTCCGCGACGCTGACTCCCGAGCAGGCCGCCACGCTGGCCGAGTCGATGATACGCGTGCTGGCCGACCTGCACTCGATCGACCCCACTGCCGTCGGGCTCGGTGACTTCGGACGCCCCGAGGGGTTCCTGGACCGCCAACTGCGCCGCTGGGCCGCCCAGCTCGACGCGTCGCACAGCCGTCCGATCGACGACATCGATGAGCTGCACGCCGAGCTCAGTGAACGCGTCCCGAAGTCGCCGCCGCCGGCGATCGTCCACGGCGACTACCGGCTCGACAACCTGATCGTCGGCCAGGACCAGTCCGTCGCCGCCGTCGTCGATTGGGAGATGACCACCGTCGGCGATCCGCTCACCGACCTCGGAATTCTTGTCGTCTACTGGGACGGGATGTCGGCGCTGCCCGGCTCGGTCTCGGAGGCCGTCGGGCCTTCGTCCCCCTTTCCCCGCGCGGCAGCGCTCATCGACCGGTACGCCCGGCATCGGGACGTGGGCCTGTCCGCTCTGCCATGGTATGTCGCGTTCGGCTACTTCAAGCTCGCCGTCATCACCGAGGGCATCCACTACCGGTACGTCCACGGCCAGACGGTCGGAGCCGGCTTCGAGGGCATCGGTGAGTTCACCGCGACGCTCGCTCGGCTCGGCCGCACCACGCTTCGGGAGGCATGATGGACTTCGAGTTCGATCAGCGGACGCGAGAGCTTCGAGGGCGACTGCTCGAGTTCATGGACGAGTACGTCTACCCGGCTGAGCCGGTGCACGCCGAGCAACTCGCGGCCGCCGTGCCGTTCACCCAGCCGCCCGTCCTCGAGGAGCTCAAGGCCGAGGCACAGCGCCGCGGGTTGTGGAACCTGTTCCTGCCTGGCGAGTTCGGTGCCGGGCTCACCAACCTTCAGTACGCGCCGCTCGCCGAGATCTCCGGCCGGAGCCCGAACCTCGCGCCCGAGGCGATGAACTGCTCGGCGCCCGACACCGCCAACATGGAGGTGCTGGCGATGTTCGGGACGCCGGCGCAGCAGGAGGAGTGGCTCAGTCCGCTGCTCGCCGGCGAGATCCGGTCGGCGTTCGCCATGACCGAGCCGGACGTCGCCTCGTCGGACGCCACGAACATCGGGACGCGGATCGAGCGCGACGGAGACGAGTACGTCATCAACGGCCGGAAATGGTGGTGCTCGGGCGCGATGAGCCCGCGCGCGAGGGTATTCATCGTGATGGGCAAGACCGATCCTGCCGCCGACCGGCACCGCCAGCAGAGCATGGTGCTGGTTCCGAGAGACGCCGCTGGCGTGACGGTTCGCCGTCATCTGACCGTCTTCGGTTACGACGACCGCTCGCACGGCGGGCACGCCGAGGTCGATTTCGAGGACGTCCGCGTCCCGGCCGGCAACCTGATCGGACGCGACGGCGACGGTTTCGCGATCGCCCAGGCGCGGCTGGGGCCCGGCCGGATCCACCACTGCATGCGGCTGATCGGCATGGCCGAGCGCGCGTTCGAGCTGATGTGTCATCGGGCCCACTCGCGGGAACCGTTCGGCCGGCCACTCGCAGAGCAGGGAGTGATCCGCGAGTGGGTCGCCGAAGCGCGGATCCGGATCGAGCAGGCTCGTCTGCTGGTGCTCAAGACGGCATGGCTGATGGACACGCGCGGCAACAAGGAGGCGATGACCGAGATCCAGGCCATCAAGATCGCCGTACCCTCGATGGCCGAATGGGTCATCGACAAGGCGATCCAGGTGCACGGCGGCGCGGGCGTGAGTCAGGACTTCCCGCTCGCCGAGCTGTGGACCGCTCCCCGCGTGCTCCGGATCGCCGACGGACCGGACGAGGTGCACAAACGGTCGCTGGGCACGCGCGAGTTGCGCCGATTCGACCCCTCGCACAATGAAGGAATGAGCTGATCATGCCTGAAGCAGTCATCGTCTCGACGGCCCGCTCCCCCATCGGGCGAGCGGCCAGGGGATCCCTCGTCGATGTGCGGCCGGACGACCTGACCGCACATATCGTGCGTGCGGTGCTGGACAAGGTGCCGCAGCTCGATCCGGCCGAGATCGACGACCTCATGCTGGGCTGTGGCTTGCCCGGCGGCGAGCAGGGTTTCAACATGGCGCGCGTGGTCGCCATCTTGCTGGGATACGACCATCTACCAGGCTGCACAATTACGCGGTATTGCTCGTCCAGCCTGCAAACCACCCGAATGGCGTTCCACGCGATCAAGGCCGGTGAGGGTGACTTGTTCATCTCCGCGGGCGTCGAGATGGTCTCGCGGTACACCAAGGGCAACTCGGACACCTGGCCGGACACCATGAACCCGGCGTTCGACAACGCTCGGGCCCGTACGGCCGTGGCGGCCGAGAACGGAGCATCCTCCTGGCAGGACCCGCGTGAGGACGACAACCTCCCGGATATCTACATCGCAATGGGCCAGACGGCCGAGAACCTCGCGCTGGCCAAAGGCGTGACGAGAGAGGAAATGGACGAGTTCGGCGTCCGGTCCCAGAACCTTGCCGAGAAGGCGATCGCCGATGGCTTCTGGGCCCGCGAGATCGTCCCGGTGACCCTGCCCGACGGACGGGTGGTGTCCGCCGACGACGGGCCACGGCCGGGCACGACCCTGGAGAAAGTTGCCGCGTTGCAGCCGGTGTTCCGGCCCGACGGCAGGGTGACGGCCGGTAACTGCTGCCCGCTGAACGACGGCGCGGCGGCTCTGGTGATCATGTCCGACACCAAGGCCCGGGAGCTCGGCGTCACGCCGCTGGCGAGGATCGTCTCTACGGGGGTCTCCGCCCTGTCGCCGGAGATCATGGGACTCGGCCCGGTCCAGGCGTCGAAACGGGCCCTGGCCCTGGCCGGGCTGACCGTCGACGACATCGATCTCGTCGAGATCAACGAGGCGTTCGCCGCTCAGGTCATCCCGTCCTACCAGGACCTGGGTGTCGACCTGGACAAGCTGAACGTCAACGGCGGAGCCATCGCCGTCGGCCACCCATTCGGCATGACCGGCGCTCGGATCACCACGACCCTGGTCAACTCCTTGCAGTTCCACGACAAGGAACTCGGGCTGGAGACGATGTGCGTCGGCGGCGGCCAGGGCATGGCCATGGTGCTCGAGAGGCTGAGCTGATGGCGGAACGCCTAGACGGCAAGGTTGCGATCGTCACCGGCGCAAGCAGAGGGATCGGGCTGGCCGTGGCCCAGCGCGTGCTCACCGAGGGGGCACGAGTCTGCATCACCGCCCGTAAACCCGACGGGCTGTCGGACGCGGTGGCCTCCCTCGGCGCCGATGACGACCGTGTGCTGGCCGTCGCCGGCAAGGCGCACGACCCCGAGCATCAGGCCGCCACTGTGGCACAGGTGCTCGACCGCTTCGGGCGCATCGACCTATTGGTCAACAACGCCGGGACCAGCCCGGTGATGGGCCCGCTGATGGACCTGGAGATGCCGGCCGCTGCGAAGATCCTCGAAATCAACCTGATCGCGGCGCTCGGCTGGACCCAGCAGATCCACCGAGCCTGGTGGCGCGAGCACAGGGGCGCCATCGTGAACATGGCGTCCACAGCAGGTGTCGGGGTCTCGCCGGGCATCGGCATGTACGGGGTCAGCAAGGCCGGCCTGATCAATCTGACCCAGCAGCTGGCCTTCGAGCTGAGCCCCACGGTACGGGTCAACGCGGTGGCACCGGCTGTGGTCAAGACGCAGTTCGCCCGGGCGCTGTACGAGCACGGCGAGGAGGAGTTGGCCGCCCAGTACCCCCTGAAGCGGCTCGGCCAGCCGGACGACGTCGCCGCGGCGGTGGCTTACCTTGCGTCGGACGACGCTGCGTGGGTGACGGGACAGACGATCGTGCTGGACGGCGGCGTCACGATGGCCGCGACCTGAGGTGTGCCGCGTGGCCAGGTAGCTTTGGGGTATGCCGTGGCGCGACAGCGAGGGGAAGGTAGCGGGTGGCTCGTACCACTCCTGGATCGACCGCCAGATCGCGGCCGCCGCGGCCCGCGGCGAGTTCGACAACCTGCCGGGCGCCGGCAAGCCGCTGGCCCACCTGGGCCGGCCCGATGACCCGGACTGGTGGATCAAGCGACTGATCGAGCGCGAGCAGCTCGAGATGTCGGCCGCCCTGCCGCCGCAGCTCGCACTCCGGAAGGAGGCTCAGGAGCTACCCGACCGCGTCCTGCGCGAGCGGTCTGAGCAGGCGGTCCGCGACCTGGTCGACGACTTCAACACCAGGGTGCGCGACTGCTGGCGCCAGCCTCTGGAAGGCCCGCCCGTGGTCGTACGCACGGTGGATCCTGAGGAACTGGTCGCACACTGGCGTGGTCATCGGTCCCGTCGGCCCACCGCGGCGAGAACCAGTTCCGGCCCGGCGACTGCGGAAGCCGACGCCGGGCCGGGTGTGCTTCGCCGGGCGCTGGCCCGGCTCCGGCGGGGCCTGCCGCCACTCCGTTAGGCGGCACGCTCCCGGATGGCCGCCAACCCGAGCCGGTCGACGATCTGCCGGGTGGCCATCGAGCGGTTCAGCGAGTAAAAGTGCAGCCCGGGCATGCCCTCGGCCAGCAGCCGCTCGCACAGCTCGGTGGTGATGTCCATGCCCTCGGCCCGGAACGCGGCCTTGTCTCCGGCATACGGCGCGAGCCGGTCGTGGACCCACCCGGGCGCCGGAAAGCCGGACAACTCGGCCACCTTGTCCAGTGTCCGGGTCGTCGTGAGCGGCAGGATTCCCGGCAGAACGGTCACGTCGCAGCCACGCTCGGCCAGCCGATCGCGCATGCGCAGGAAGTCGTCGACCTCGTAGCAGATCTGCGCGATCGCGAGATCTGCGCCGTGCTCGATCTTTCCGGCCAGATGCTCGATGTCGGCATCGAGGCTCGCCGAACGCGGATGTCCGGTGGGGAAGGCCGCGACCGCGATGCAGAAGTCGCCGAGTGAGGCGACCAGCTCGACCAGCTCGCCGGCGTAGGTGATGCCCTCCGGGTGCGGGACCCACTCTCCCATGGGGTCGCCCGGCGGGTCGCCGCGCACGACGAGAATGTTGCTCACGCCGTTCGCGGCGTACCACCCGACCACGTTGCGCAGCTCGGTCACCGAGTGTGCGACGCCGGTCAGGTGCGCCATCGGCACGAGAGTGGTCTCGGCGGCGATCCGCGCAGTGGTGCGGATCGTGCGGTCGCGGGGGGGGGCGGCCGCCCCCCGGGGGGGCCCCACCAAAGCCCGGGGCCCCCGGCCTGGGGGCCGGCCCCCGCGGGGGCCGCCGCCCCCCCCCGCGACCGCACGATCCGCACCACTGCGAGGATCGCCGCCGAGACCACTCTCGTGCCGATGGCGCACCTGACCGGCGTCGCACACTCGGT
>JASLBX010000138.1 GCA_030146385.1 Jiangellaceae bacterium
GTCAAGGCACTCTAGACGCCTTACATGTCGGGGGGATAGACCTTGCCGGCAGGTTGCGACGTTCGTCGAAATCCCGGCGCGGATCATTGGCGTGAGTTACGGCACGAGGGCGTGGAGTACCGAGTAGGCGGTGCTTCCGCGTACGGGCGACTCCCAGCGCGTCGTCCTCGGCGGCAGGCACGCGCCGCCGATGCACGGCTGGTAATGAAGCGTCCCGCTGATCCGGTTCGTATCGGCGGGCACCCGGCCGGTCACGACGAACTCGAGCGTTCCCTCGAGGACGGTCAGGGTGACGTCGTTCCATCCGAGGTCCTTGACGGTCGGTGCCGGGTAGTCGATCGTCACGTCGCTCAGCCCGTCCACGTCCAGCACGGTCGGGATGAGGAACGGCTCAGTGGGCTCATGCGGCTCGATATGGACACCGCCGGGCAGGTCGACCGTGAACGTCAACCGGACGAGGTCGCCGGACTGCTCGGCCTCGGTGCGGATCGTCAATGCCTGGTCACGCATCGCTGCCACCACCCATCAGCGACTTGATCGCGGCGGCGACGTCGGTGGCGTGGATGTCGAACCGCTCCATGTTCAGGTACTCGGCGAAGCGAATGGTCCCGTCCGGGTCGATGACGAGGTGCGCGTTGATGATCGCCACCTCGGGAGCGAGGCCCTCCTTCTGCGGCGCGAACCGCTCCGACACATGGCCGCTCTCGTCGACGAGGAACGGGGACGTCCATCCGAACCGCTCAGGAACCGTCCGTGCGATCGCGGCCGGCTCCTTGACATCGACCACGACCAACTTGAGGCCGCGATCGGCGAACTGCGCCACCAACTCCGATTCCAGGTACGGAGCCTCGGCGGTGCAGTACGGGCACCAGGTCGTCATGAAGTACAGCAGCGTCCAGGATCCGGTGACGTCGCTGAATCGGACGGGGTTGCCGTTCACGTCGGGCAGGACGAAGTCGTCAACCCGATCGCCGACGCTGTAAATCTTCTCGAGAGTCGCGGGCATTGGTCATTCCTTTCCTGATTCGCCTGGTCAGGCGAGCTATGAGGTTCGGAATGAACGTACGGACGGGAGAGGAGTGCACGCGTCGAATGCCTGCGCCAACCTGAAACTGCCGCGGTGGACCATATGGACCACGACGGTGTGCAGCCGTCAGGCGAGGTCGTGCTCGAAGACGAATGCGGTGGCGGCGGAGCGGGACGTCACGCCGATCTTGCGGAAGATGTTGCTGAGATGGCGGCGGACCGTGTGCTCGCTGATGAACAGGCTGGAGGCGATGTCTTTGTTGGACCGGCCGCCAGCAACCAGCCTGAGCACCTCGACCTCGCGGTCACTCAACCCCATGGGGTTCTCGACGCCGCGGGCCGTTCTGGCTGCGCGCTCGGCATCGGGCCGGGCGCCGAGGCGGTCGAAGGACGTCTGGGCCGCGGCGAACTCCAGCCGCGCCGTCTCCTCATCACCGGCCTGTCGGGCCGCCTCGCCCAAGATCATCCGTACCTGCGCGGCCTCGTAGGGCAGGTTCAGCTGCTGGCACGCCGCGCCGGCCTCGCGCAGCAGTGGGAGTGCACCGTCCAGATCGCCCTTTGTCAGCAGTAGGGCGCCGTGCCACGTCGCCAGCAGCGCCCACAGCAAGCGACTCTCGCTCGCCTTGGCGAGTTTGGCCAACTCGGCGACGGACTGTTCGGCAGCGGCGGTGTCTCCCAGCTCAAGCTCCGCATCGACGAGTGCAGTCAGCAGCCGCGCCTTGCTCATCGGCGGATGGGTCCCGCTTCTAAGGGCCAGCCGCAGTTGGCTGGCGGCTCCTTGCGCATCGCCCGTCGCCAGCCGGATGAGCGCCAGACCGGGTTGAGGGTCGTGGCCCAACTCATGGGAGCGCCGGAAGGACTCTTCGGCGCCCGCGTAGTCGCCTCGCCGCCGGCGGATCTCTCCGGCGATGTAGTGCCCCTCGGCGCTCAGGTAGTCGCCGAACGGAGCAAGCTCGTCGGCGGCGCGCAGTGCTTCCCGCTCAGCGGACGTCCACTCACCTCGCAGCGAGGCAACCTCGCAGCGATGTAAGCGGCACACGCCTGGGTACCAGCTGGACACGCCCTGTTGCTCGCACCAACGGATGGCGGCCTCAGTCCACTCGCCGGCGCGGCTCACGTCGCCGAGAGCCTGGCAGGTCTTGAGCAGGTAGCAGTAGATCCAGCCGGTGACAAAGGGGGACAGCTCCCCGCTGACGGTCTCGACCATCGCCTCGTCGAGCAAGGCCACGCCGGCGGATATGTCGCCGCGGGCCGCCAGCATGCCGCCGTGGACGGCGAGGCCCCACGTGGCCAGGTTGAGATCGCTCTGGGCGTGGCCGACCTCGTGCGCGAGGGCGGCCTGTGCAACGGCTTCGTCGGGGGCGCCCGAATACCTAGACCACATCGCTGCGGCGATGGCGACGTAACCGCGTTCGACCGAGTCTGGTGCTTCGGCGACGTGCCGGTGCGCTCGCTTCAGCCAGCCACTTGCCAGCGCTGTCTCGTTCAGTTCGAAGTGGCTGTGGAACAGCTTCCACGCCGTGTGCGCGGCTCGCTCGTGATCGGACGCGTCGCGGTAGCCGGCGTATGCGCGCTGCCGAGCCGCGATGGCTTCGCGCGGACGACCCAGCCAGAAGGCGGCGTCGGCGAGCTGCTCCAGCTCATCAGGCTGCAGGCTCGCAGCATCGTGAGCCATGAGTTCGTCGTACCGGCTGTGCCACAGCTGGCTGCCCGTGTCCAGTTCCTTCACCTCCTGACCGACCGTAGCGAGCGGCTCTCCAAGGGAGCGTAGTTGCCCAGACCCTTGTTTGGCGCGTCAGCGCGCCAAGGGCTAGGCGACGGCGGGCCGAAGGCGTAGCTTGGGCGTATCCCATCGGAGCGCTGGCTCGTCATTGAGCCAGGTGCTGAAAGGGGGATGACATGCCGAAGTACCTGTTCATCGGCAGCTACACGGCAGACGGAGCGCGAGGTCTGCTGAAGGACGGCGGCACCAAGCGGCGCCAGATTGCTGAACAAGTGGTGCAGTCGGTCGGCGGGACGCTCGAGTCCTATTACTTCGGATTCGGCGCAGACGACTTTTACCTCGTCGCCGACCTGCCCGATCATTCGGCAGCTGCGGCCGTGAGTCTGACGGTCGGTGGGTCGGGTGCGCTGACCAGCCGCACCGTCGTGCTCATGACGCCGGAGGACATCGACGCGGCGGGCCAACACTCGGTGTCGTACTCAGCACCGGGCCAAACCTGACCTCACTCCGGCCAACGAGTCGGAACTGGTGAGCGCATACCGGCCTGGGAGCCAGCACGACTTCCGCGTCGACGTGATTGTCACCCCGGACGAGGTGAATCGGTGCATGGCGGTACGGGATGCCCGCGTATGCCAAGGAGCGCAAGGTCATCTGCTACTTCACCGCTGCGTCGAAGTTCAACGAGAGGTACGCGACGTTCGGCCCTAACGACTCGTCCTCCGGCTTCATCCGTCGCTGCCATAGCCGCAGTGCGCGACGACCGTGATCGTCGTTGACGCCAGCATCATCGCCGTGGCGCTGGCCGATGACGGGCCAGACGGCGACGCGGCACGAACCCGGCTACGCGGCGAAGACCTCGCAGCACCGGAGATACTCGACCTGGA
>JASLBX010000144.1 GCA_030146385.1 Jiangellaceae bacterium
ACCCAGGGTCGTCCGGGACGACAGCGACCCGGTGCACCCCGGCATACCGGCGCAGCGCATCCCGCAACTGGCGTTCGGGACGTGGTCCGAGGACGGATTCGCGCAACCGGTTCACCACCACCCGGACGTCCGCCTCCGGGACGCGGTCGGCCAACTCACCAAGGCCGCGAACGAGCCGCTGCATGCCGACCGGATCCGCGGATCCGACGGCCAGCACGATGTCCGCCTCGTCAAGCGTCGTAATCGTAGCGCCGTTGCGCCGTGGCGCTGAGGTGTCGAAGCTGAGCTCCTCATCCTGCTCCAGGCAGAATCCGCAGTCGGCCACGGTGATCTCGGCCAGGCCACGAGCCAGGCTCCAGATCACCTCCAGGGACGACGGCCGGATCTCCGGCCAGCGCTCGGTACGCGAGATGCCGGTCAGCACCCTGAGCCGCGACCTGTCCACCTGCCGGGCGTGGCGGGCCAGTGCCGGCAGGTCGAGCTGGCCCTGGTTGGCCGCACGGGCGGCGCCGGCGAGCCCGGGAGCCTCGTCCAGCAGTCCCAGCGTCTGCGCGACCGAGCCGCCGTAGGTGTCGACGTCGGCCAGGAGCGTCGCCTTGCCCAGCAGAGCCGTCTCGGCGGCGAGGTTGACGGCGATGGTCGTGCGTCCGGGCGCGCCCGCCGGCCCCCATACCGCGATCAGCCGGCCCGCGGCCACCGGCGCGATCGCGTCGTCGTCCGGCGCCCACGCCACCGGCATCGGACCGGTATCGGCAAGCTGAGTGATCGCGGCATGGACGGCGTCGGCGATGTCGCCGGCATCGGCCGTCGCCGTCACGACGTGGTCGATGCCCAGCTGGCGGAGCCGCCGCTCGCTGTCCTCGTCGTCTGCCGGGACGACTCCGACCGTCGCGACACCGGACGCGGCAAGCCGGCCGACCGCCTCGCGATCCAGCCGGCGCAGGTCGGCCGACACCACGACCGCCCGGCCGTGACCTGCGGCGGCCGCCGCCAGCAGGTCTGCCAGGTCGACACAGCGCCGTACGACCTGAAACCCGCCCGGGGCCTTGTCGAGCGCCGAGACCAACTGCGCCTCCCAGGACGCGCCGGTCACGGCCGTCAGGATGGGGACGGCCATCACTGCGCCTCGGGCAGCGCGGCCAGGTACACCCGTCCGGCCCGTGCGGCGGCCACGAGCTGGGCGGTGACGTCCTGCAATTCCTCGCCTGTGACCGCGAGGGTCACCTGCGCCTGCCGGGACGCGTCGGTGAGCCCGCCCCCGCCCGACGAAGCCGCGGTAACCGACACGGCGGGCAGTAGCAGCGTGGCGGACTTGCCGTCGTCCAGCGGCGTGAGCCACACGTCGACGACGTCGCCGGCGCCGATGCCGGGCGGCAGTTCCTCCCCGTTGAGCGGCACGGTGACGTACCGGGTTTCAGGGGCGTCGGTGGCCGGACGAATCGCGGCCCTGGGCAGCAACTCGCCCTGACCCACTGGGCGTACCACGACGTATCCGCTGCCGACCTCGCCGGTCAGGTAGCTGTCGAGTCCCTGCTCGAGCTTGATCTGTTGCGCTTCGACCAGGTCTGCGGTCAGCGGCTGGCCGGGCGCCAGGTCTTCGGTGGCGACGAGCACCGGAACCGTCTCGTCAGCGGCCGAGATCACGCGCACGCCGGCCACGATCGACAGCAGGACGAGCAGGACGCCTACGATCATCTTGACGCTGAGCCACCGCGGCAGTGTGTGGCGAGTTGCGGTGGGCGATGGCGGCTCGGCTCCTGCGTGGACGTGCCGCCCAGGCCTCAGGTCGGTGTCGGTCAGGGTATCGCTCGGCATCGGGCGGGCTCCCGGGTCGTGCGGCCTTCATGATCGATGAGGCCGCTAAGGGTAACCGGATCCACCTGTGGATAACAGCGATTGTTCACAAGCAATTGCTGTCAGACTGGCGGTATCAACGGTTGAGCAAAGCGGAGGACGACTAGTGATGAGCCAGGCCAACCCGCGGTTCCTCCAGCTTTCTGACGTCGCCGAGGTGCTGAACATCTCGGCCGCCCAGGCATATGCCCTGGTCCGCCGTGGCGACCTGCCGGCCATAAAGATCGGCGGCCGGGGCCAGTGGCGCGTCGAGGCTTCCGCCCTCGAGGAGTACATCCAGCGCATGTACGCCGAAACGGCCGATTTCGTCGCCCGCAACCCGCTCGCCGCCGGCGACGAGTAGCTCATCACCGCCCGCGGCGCACCAATGCAAGAGCACCGAACGCGACAGTCGTAGCGCCGCCGGCTGCGATCGGGTCCGGGCTGACGTCCAGGTGATCCGCGCCGACCCGTTCGATGACGCCGGCGAGCGTCGAGCCGTCGATCAGCGTGACGGCCACCGCGGCCCGGTCCCGTGCAATTCCCCTCAGTACATAGTTGAGTTTCAGACGACCGGACACCCGTCCCTCTGAACCCGGCACGCTCGCACGGCGGCCCAGTCCGGTGATCTTCAGCACCGACGCCAGCGCTACCACGGTTTCGGCTCCGGTGAGCTCGGCCAAGAGCAGCCAGTCGGGGCCGGATTGCTGCATCGTCCCGCGAGCGGTCGCTCCGCCTGCCGTCCAGACGGTGAGCTCGTGACCTGGCACTGCGCGCAGGCGATCCGCCACCCGCAGTTTCGCGATTTCGCTGCGGGTCCGGTCCGCCACCTCGGCTCGCAGCTCATCGAGCTCAGACTCGGCGAACTGCGCCTCGAGGTCGGCGAACAGCCGCTCCCAACGATGCACCGATACCTCCGTGACGATCAGCGCGACGTTACCGCGGACTGCGTGCCGTAGTGATGCGGGCTTGACGAATGGAACTCAAGGCTATAGAACGCAACCACAAGCAAACGCAGGCATCGGAGGCAATCACTATGCGGTTGGGCCGCTGCGTATCCGTTGGAGTCAGCCTGGCGCTGGCCGTTCGTGCGCTCATCTGGGGTGGCGCCGGCCCGCTCGCCGCTGCCCGCGCTGGCACCGCGACGTTCGACGAACTCGTGGCCCTCGCAGCATGTGTCATCGCGTTCGGGCTGCTCGCATGGGTTGGAATGGCGCTCGTCGTCACGGCGCTTGGCGCGTTGCCGGGAGCGTTCGGCGCCGCCTCCTCCCGGCTGGGCAGCCGCGTCGCGCCCGGCCTCGCGGGACGGATGGCGCGTCTCGCGCTGGGGCTTTCGCTGACGGCGGGGCCGGTGTCCGCCTGCACGCCGGCGTTGGCGGGCGACAGCGGACTGCCTGGCGTTGGCCGGATCGGCGAGGTGATCGAGCCGGGTCCCATGGGAGCGGGTGATGCCGGTGCAACATTCGCCGGCGAGACGCCACTGATCGCTACGCCGCCAGCCGAGTTGCCGCTAGCTGAGAACCCGCTCGTCGAGACGCCGCCGACCGACCGGGACGCAGCGGAAGAGCCGCTGGCCGACGCCTCACCGGCCGCTGCCGAGCCGACCCCGACGCCCGCGGCCGGGCTGACTACCGAGCCCACTCGTGATCACCGTCCAGCGGACGAGGTGGTCGTCCAGCGTGGCGACACGCTGTGGGCGATCGCCGCGCGCCACCTGGGCACCGACGCCACCGAAGCCGCTATCGCCGAGGAGTGGCCGCGCTGGTACGCCGCGAACCGCGGGGTGATCGGCGACGACCCCGACCTGATCCTGCCCGGGACGATCCTCCGTCCACCGACCGACCGCTGACCCGCCAAGCACCCGTACGAAAGGGGTATTCCACGATGACCACGAGGGCGACGATCCGCCGGCTGCCGTGCCCTGTACCGGATCCGCCGTTCGACGACGAGATCGGGATCCGCCCGGGCGCGCGTCCCGATCCCCCTACGCAGGGAGCGCTCGCCCTCGCCTTCATGCTGCCCACCGGCGTACCGGCCGAGCCCGAACCGCCGCCAACGCTTCGGCTCGTCGACGACGCTGCTGCCGACACCTGGACCGGACTCGACGAGCCCGATCCGTTCCTCGCGGAGTTCACCGCCCGGCGTCCGACCAGCGGCGAAGTGCTGCCCGAGCCGAAGCGCTGGTCAGCCCGGCTCGCCCAGGCGATCGTGGAGACCCTGCACGGTCACCGTCCCGTCCAACAACTGCTGCGCTGGACGGACGACGCGGTGTACTCCGCAATCACGGACCGGCTCTCGTCCCGTCCGCGGGCTACGCCGGGCACGCGTCCGACGGTCAGATCCATCCGGGTCTGCACGCCGACCGACGGCGTCGCCGAGGCCAGCGCGGTCGTCCAGGCGGGTCAGCGCTGCCGGGCGATCGCCATGCGGCTCGAAGGGCTCGACGGCCAGTGGCGCTGCACCGCCCTCGAGATCATCTGACCTGGTTGATCATGCAAAAGTGGGTGAGCGACACGCCGAAGAGTTCTGGATTGCCCGTTGCTGATCGCCGAGCAATGGGCGTGTCGCCCACCCCACTTTTGCATGATCAACGCAAGTAATTACGCCTGGCGGTTGCGGGGGTCGCCGTGGCAGCGCTTGAACTTGCGACCCGACCCGCACGGGCACGGCGCGTTGCGTGGGACGTCGCCGAAGTCCAGCTCAGCGCTCGGCTCGACGTTCGTCGCCGTGCTGGCCACCGCGCTCGTCGGGGCCGGTGCCGTGGTCGACACCTCGCCACCCGGGGCGGCGGCCCCACGAGACGCCGCTCCGCCAGACGCCGCTCCGCCGAACGCGGACTCGCCCGGCGCAGCCGCACCGGAACCCGCGGCCGCGCTCGTACCGGCAGCGCTCGCCGAACCCGCTCGAGACCCGGCAGAGCCCGCACGGGCCGTGGCTCCTGCCTTCCGGCGGGCCGCCCGGTTGGCACTGGGCGCACCAGCGGACTTGGCGCCGGCTCCGGCCCGCTCGACCCGGCGCTGCACCTGCTGGGCACCGTCCACAGTCGGCGCGGTGTACTCGAGCTGTTGCGGGCGGCGTGCCTCGGCCAGGCCCTTCAGGACGATCATCCTCGGGCCATCCTCGCCCTGCCGCTGGACCTCGATCTCGTGGTTCAGCAACAGGCGGACGGATTCCTCCTTGATGCCCTCCATCATCCCCGCGAACATGTCGAAGCCTTCCCGCTGGTACTCCACGAGCGGCTGTTTCTGGGCGAAGGCACGCAGACCGATTCCCTCGCGCAGGTAGTCCATCTCGTAGAGGTGCTCGCGCCACTTGGTGTCGAGCACCCGCAGCAGGACACGCCGTTCAACCTCGCGGATGACCTCACTGCCGTGGTCGAACTCGCGCTGGTCATACGCGGTCTTGGCGTCGTCGATCAGCCGGCTGGTGAGGAAGTCGCTCGACAGCTTGTCGCGGCCGCCGGCCTCCTGCTCGAGGTCGGGGATGGACAGCGTCACCGGGTAGAGGCTCCGCAGCTCGTTCCACAACTGCTCGAGATCCCACGTCTCGGGGTATCCGTCGGCGGTCGCCGGCCGGACGTACGACGTGATCGTGTCCTCGATCATGCCGGTAACCTGCTCGTGCAGGTCCTGACCCTCGAGCACGCGCCGGCGCTCGTCGTAGATGACGTGCCGCTGCAAGTTCAGCACGTCGTCGTACTTGAGGATTTCCTTCCGGCTGTTGAAGTTCTGCTCTTCGCGCTGCGCTTGCGCGCTCTTGATCGCGTTGCTGACCCGCTTGTGCTCGATCGGCTGGTCGTCCGGGATGTTCAAGCTGCGCAGGATCATGTCGACCCAGTCGCTCTTGAACAGCCGCATCAGGTCGTCCTGGAGCGACAGGTAGAACCGCGACTCGCCAGGGTCACCCTGCCGGCCCGACCGGCCGCGCAGCTGGTTGTCGATCCGGCGCGACTCGTGCCGCTCCGTGCCGAGCACGTACAAGCCGCCGAACTCGATCACCTCGTCGTGTTCGGCGGCGACCTGGGCCTGCAGCTTCTCGAGGGTCGGGCTCCAGGCGGCCTCGTACTCCTCAGGGGTCTCGACCGGATCGATCCCTCGCTGCTTGAGTTCGGCGTTGGCCATGAACTCGGGGTTGCCGCCGAGCATGATGTCGGTACCACGACCGGCCATGTTGGTGGCCACGGTCACCGCGCCCTTGCGGCCGGCCTGGGCGACGATCGCCGCCTCCCGCTCGTGGTGCTTCGCGTTGAGCACTTCGTGCGGAACGCCGCGCTTGCGCAGCTGCTGGGACAGATGCTCGGACTTTTCGACGCTGGTCGTCCCCACCAGGACCGGCTGGCCGTCGGCGTGCTTGGCGACGATGTCCTCGACGACAGCGGCGAACTTGGCTTCCTCCGTGCGGAAGACCAGGTCCGGCTGGTCCATCCGGATCATCGGCATGTTGGTCGGAATCGGGACGACGCCGAGGTTGTAGATCTTGGCGAACTCGGAGGCCTCGGTCAGTGCCGTACCGGTCATGCCGGAGAGCTTCTCGTAGAGGCGGAAGTAGTTCTGGAGGGTGATCGTGGCCAGGGTCTGGTTCTCCTGCTTGATCTCCACCCCCTCCTTGGCCTCGATCGCCTGGTGCATGCCCTCGCTGTACCGGCGGCCGGACAGCAGGCGGCCGGTGTGCTCGTCGACGATCTTGACCTCGCCGTCGACGACGACATACTCCTTGTCGCGCCGGTACAGTTCCTTGGCCTTGAGCGCGTTGTTC
>JASLBX010000145.1 GCA_030146385.1 Jiangellaceae bacterium
GATGACGGCGTGATGCCGCAGACCATTGAGGCGCTCAACCACGCTCAGGCGGCAGGAGTGCCGATCGTCGTGGCGGTCAACAAGATCGACGTGCCGGGCGCGAACCCGGCGCGGATCCGCCAGCAGCTCACCGAGTACGGCCTGGTGGCCGAGGAGTACGGCGGCGAGACGATGTTCATCGACGTCTCCGCGCTGAAGCGCGAGGGCATCGACGACCTGCTCGAAGCCGTGCTGCTGACCGCCGACGCCGCGCTCGAGCTCATGGCCAACTCGGACATGCCCGCTCGCGGCGTGGCGATCGAGGGTCACCTCGACCGGGGCCGTGGGCCGGTCGCGACCGTTCTCGTCCAGCGGGGCACGCTGCGCCCCGGCGACTCGATCGTCACGGGCCAGTCGTACGGCCGCGTCCGGGCCATGCTCGACGAGCACGGCCAGATGGTCGACGAGGCAGGTCCGTCCCGTCCCGTCCAGGTCCTCGGTCTGACCAACGTGCCCGGAGCCGGCGACAAGTTCCTAGTCGCCGACGACGACCGCACCGCTCGCCAGATCGCCGAGAAGCGCGAGGCCATGGAGCGCAACGCGTTGCTGGCCAAGGCACGCAAGCGCGTGTCGCTGGAGAGCTTCCTGGCCGAGTCGAAGGTCGAGACGCTCAACCTGATCATCAAGGGTGACGGTTCGGGTTCGGTCGAGGCGCTCGAGGACGCCCTGATGAAGATCGACGTCGGCGAGGAAGTCGAGCTGCGGATCATCGACCGCGGTGTCGGCGCCGTCACGGAGACCAACGTCATGCTGGCCTCCGCGTCCGACGCGATCATCCTGGCGTACAACGTCCGGCCGCAGGGCAAGGCAGCCGAGCTGGCCGAGCGCGAGGGCGTCGAGGTCCGGTACTATTCGGTGATCTACTCGGTGATCGAGGAGATCGAGGCGGCTCTGAAGGGCATGCTCAAGCCGGAGTTCGAGGAAGTCCAGCTCTGCACGGCGGAGATCCGCCAGATCTTCCGGTCGTCCCGCATCGGCAACATCGCCGGCTGCATGGTCACGAGCGGCACGATCCGGCGCAACTCCAAGGCCCGTCTTGTCCGCGACGGTGTCGTCGTCACCGAGAGCCTCACGATCGCGTCCCTGCGGCGTGAGAAGGACGACGTCACCGAGGTGCGCGAGGGCTTCGAGTGCGGTATCAACCTCGGGTCGTTCAATGACATCGCCGAGGGCGACGTCATCGAGACGTTCGAGACCCGCGAGAAGCCTCGCGACTGACCGCCTTCCGGTTGATCACGTTCAGCATGGCTGTCGGTGCCGTACCAGGTGCACGCGCCTGGTGATGCACCGATACGCCTGCTGAACGTGATCAACCGGCGGGAAGATCGGGGAGTACGAAGACGGTGTTCACGGGGACGTTGACGCTGGACGTTCTGCTGGGCGACGTTCGCTCGCTCAAGCAGAAGCGGTCGGTCGTTCGCCCGATCGTGGCGGAACTGCGCCGCAAGCTCGAGGTCAGCGTGGCCGAGGTAGGCCACCTCGACCTGTACCGGCGTACCGAGATCGGGCTCGCCGTCGTCTCGGCCGACGCAGCGCACGTCCACCGGGTGCTCGACACCGCCGAACGGATGGTGGCCGCCCGGCCGGAGATCGAACTACTGTCGGCGCGCCGCGGGATTCACCGCGCCGACGACTGGGAATCCGGGACCTATCACGACGACGAGGGGGTAGCCCGCGATGGCTGACCGCACACGGGCACACAAGCTGGCCGACCGGATCCGCGAGATCGTGGCCCAGATGCTCAAGCACCGGGTCAAGGACCCCCGGCTCGGGTTCATCACAATCACCGACGCCCGCATCACCGGCGACCTGCGCGAGGCCACTGTGTTCTACACGGTCTACGGGGACGAGTCGGAGCGTGCCGACACCGCCGCGGCGCTGGAAAGCGTCAAGGGCATGCTGCGCTCCGAGGTGGGCCGGCAGACCGGCATCAAGTTCACGCCCACGCTGACATTCGTGCTGGATGCCGTCCCCGAGTCGGCAGCGAACATCGAGGACCTCTTGCGCCGGGCCCGGGAGGCCGACGCCGAGGTCGCGCGGTCCGCCTCCAGCGCGTCCTATGCCGGAGAGGCCGATCCGTACCGCAAGCCGACCGAAGACGCGGACGACGGCGACGACGAGGACGAGCCGGCGTGACGGCTGCCGCATCCGGCGGGCTGGTCATCATCGACAAGCCGGCCGGGTGGACATCGCACGACGTCGTTGGCAAGGTCCGCAAGCTCGCCGGCACGCGCCGCGTCGGACACGCCGGGACGCTCGACCCCATGGCCACCGGCGTGCTCGTGCTCGGCATCGGCCGGGCCACCAAGCTGCTGGGCCACCTCGCACTGGCCACCAAGGCGTACGAGACGACGATTCGGCTCGGCGCGAGCACGCTGACCGACGACTCAGAAGGTGAGATCACCACTGAGCGCGACGCGTCAGGCGTGACGGACGAAGCGCTGCGAGCGGCGATGGCTGAGCTCACCGGCGAGATCCAGCAGGTGCCGAGCGCAGTGTCGGCGATCAAGAAGGGCGGCGTGCGCTCGTACGCCCGGGTGCGGGCCGGTGAGCAGGTCGAGCTGGACGCGCGGCCGGTCACCGTGCACCGGTTCGAAGCGCTCGCCGTCCGTCGCGAGGGCGCACATGTCGACGTCGATGCCGTTGTGGAGTGCTCGGCGGGGACGTACGTCCGGGCGCTGGCGCGCGACCTGGGCGCCGCGCTGGAAGTGGGCGGCCACCTGACGGCGCTGCGCCGGACCCGGGTCGGCCCGTACGACCTGGCGGCGGCACGTACCCTCGAGCAGCTGGCGGGCGAGATGTCGGTGATTCCGCTAGCGGAGGCTGCGGCGGCGGCGTTCCCGAGGTTGGACGTCGACGAGCCGACGGCGCGGAAAGTGGTGCACGGTGTGCCGCTGCCGCCGACCGGATTCGGGCCGGGGCGACCGGTCGCGGTCTTCGGCCCGGATGGCCAGCTACTCTCACTGGTCGAGGACCGGGGCGCGCGCGCCAAGCACCTCGCGGTGTTTGCCGTGCCGTCGCCATGATCACGTGGACTGCGTTACCGGACAGGGCTACAAAGTCTTCGTGATCAAGGGAATGACGAGAGGAGCGGATGGACGTGGCGGTGTGGCGGACGCCGGGTGAGGTGCCGGGAGATCTCGGCCGCACGGTGGTGACCATCGGGGTCTTCGACGGGGTCCACAAGGGCCACCAAGCCGTCATCGGCCGGGCGGCCAAGCAGGCCCGGGACGCCGGTGTGCCGCTCGTGGT
>JASLBX010000179.1 GCA_030146385.1 Jiangellaceae bacterium
GCGAGCATCTGCTGCTCGCCGCCGGACAGGTAGCCGGCAATCTCCCGCCTGCGGTCGGCCAGGATCGGGAACAAGCCCTGGACGTACTCCAACCGCTCCCGGAGATGGCGTGTGTTGAGATGAGCACCGAGACGGAGGTTCTCCTCGACGGTGAGCTCGGTGAAGATCCGGCGCCCTTCGATGACTTGCGACGTCCCGCGTTTGACGAGCGCGGCCGGACGCAGGTGGCCGACCGGCTTGCCATCGAGCGTGACCGAACCGCGGGTGATCTTGCCGTGATGAACGTCGAGCAGTCCGGTGAGCGCGCGCAGCAGGGTGGTCTTACCGGCGCCGTTGGCACCGAGCAGGGCGACGATCTGGCCAGGCGCAACGCTGATGCTCACACCGCGGAGGACCAGCATGACGTCGTCGTAGACGACCTCCAGACTGCGCGCCTGCAACATCGCTCGCGGCTCCAAGCGTCGGCCGGTAACGCCGCCAGTCAAGAAACTAGCGCCGGTAGTTATAGGCAAGTTAAGGGGCTGTTGCAGAGAGGGCAAGTGATGTCGCGACAAAGATTCGATAACGGCCGGGTCTCGCGGCGGTGCCCTAGAACAGATGCTGGCGGACCCACGCGTGCATGGCGATGGCGGCCGCCGCGCCCGCGTTGATGGAGCGAGTCGAACCGAACTGGGCGATCGACAGGACGTCCGACGCGTGCGATCGAGCCTCTTCTGACAGGCCCGGCCCTTCCTGCCCGAACAGCAGCACACACCGCTTCGGCAGGTCGTAGGTCTCGAGGGGGACGGCTCCAGGCAGATTATCTACGCCCAACACCGGCAGCTGCTCGGCCCGCGCCCACTCAACAAATTCGGCGATGGTGGGGTGGTGATGGACGTGTTGGTACCGGTCGGTGACCATCGCGCCACGCCGGTTCCAGCGTCGGCGGCCGACTATGTGCACCGTCGCGGCCAGGAACGCATTGGCCGTTCGGACGATCGCGCCGATGTTGAAGTCGTGCTGCCAGTTCTCGATGGCGACGTGAAACGGGTGCCTGCGCTGGTCCAGGTCGGCCACGATCGCCTCGTGCCGCCAGTATCGATACCGGTCGACCACGTTGCGGCGATCCCCAAGAGCGAGCAGCTCAGGGTCGTAACGCGGGTCGTCGGGCCACTGCCCCTGCCACGGGCCGACGCCGACCTCTCCGACGTCCTGGTTCTCCTCCACGGGGAACGAGCTTGTCAGATTCAGCTGAGGCCCAGTTCAGTCAGGCTGTAAGCGGCGAAATACGGCAGCCCTTCGGCCTCGATACGTTCGCGGGCCCCTGTGGCGCGGTCGACGATGACCGCCACGGCGACGACTTCAGCGCCGGCTTCACGCAGCGCCTCCACTGCGGTCAGCACGCTGCCTCCGGTCGTCGAGGTGTCCTCGACGGCAAGCACTTGCCGGCCGGCTACATCCGGGCCCTCGATCCGCCGCTGCAGGCCATGCGCCTTGCCGGCCTTGCGGACGACGAACGCGTCAAGCGAACGCTCCTGTGCTGCGGCGGCATGCAGCATCGCCGTCGCCACCGGATCAGCACCGAGCGTCAGCCCGCCGACAGCCTGATATTTAAGACCAGAGGTGAGGTCGAGCATGACCTGTCCGACCAGCGGTGCCGCAGCGCCGTCCAGCGTTATCCGGCGAAGGTCGACGTAGTAGTCGGCTTCCAGCCCCGACGACAGCACGACCCGGCCTTTGACCACGGCTTTGGCGACGATCTGCTCGCGAAGGTCCTCCCGTGCGCTCACGTCGTCGAGCGTACGGCACGCTAGCTACTGTGCGTCCCGGCACTGTTGTCCTCGCCCATGGTCCGCTCGACCCGCCCGACTGGTGGGAACCGGCGGTCACCGTACTACGGGACCAAGGCCACCACGTCGTTGCGCCGGAGGTACTGCCTGGACCGGCTCCGTACGCGGTCGGCTGGGTGGCCGGCATGGCGCGGCCGCTGCACGCCGCCGACATCCCGACGCCCTTAGCGCTGATCGGCCGGGGCACAGCGGGTCCTCTCCTGCCGGCGCTGGCCCGCACTCAGCGGGCAGCCCGCCGAGTGGTCGGCGGCTACGTGTTCGTGGACGCGTCCCTTCCGCGGCCTGGCCAGCAGACACATCTCGATCTCCTCCGCGCCGCCGACTCGGCTGCGGCCGACCGTATGCATGCGGCCCTGCACGAGGACGGAGGGGCTGCGCCAGAGCCGTCGCTCGCCACAGATCACGCCTTCTGGACTGAGCCGTTGCCGGCCGCCGTCGACTGGCCAGATGCCCCGTGTGCGTACGTCAGAACTGGAACCGACGTGCCTGCAGTCGGGCCCACGACCTGGTGGGCGCGATCGGCCGAGCAGCGCGGCTGGCTCGTCGACGACACGGCCCGCGAACTCGGCGCAGCTCTTGCGGACGTCATCGCTCGACTTGCGGGATGAACATAGAACCTGGGTACGGTGGCGCGCGACCTTTGCCCGCGACCCCCCTTGATCGATGACTGATGTCACCGACGCACGCTCAAACCCGCCCCAACCGACCGAACAACGCAGTCGCAGCCGGGAGAGCACTTCCTGGCTAGACCTGGCCCGAATCCTGGCCATCGGCGCCGTCGTCCTCATCCATGTGATCGCGCCGATCGTCACTGGACGCTGGGCGAGCGAGGGCACCGCGGCGTGGTGGACGGGCAATACGATCGACTCTGCGCTCCGGTGGTGCGTCCCGGTCTTCATCATGATCAGCGGAGCTCTGCTGCTGGATCCGCGCAGGGTCGAGCGCCCTCGTGACTTCTACCTACGGCGGCTCAGCCGGGTCGGAATCCCGCTCATCGTCTGGACGCTCGTCTACCTCGGATTCCGTCACCGGTGGTTGAAGCAGGACTTGACCGTCGAGGACGCCGCCCGTGGAGTGCTCGCCGGGACGCCCTTCCTCCAGCTGTACTTCCTCTACGTCCTGGTGGGCCTCTACGCCCTCGCCCCGTTCCTGAAGATCGTCATCCGGCATACGACCCGGCGGATGCGAGCGGGTCTGGCCGCCGTGCT
>JASLBX010000221.1 GCA_030146385.1 Jiangellaceae bacterium
CTCCAACCACAGGGGCGAGCAGGATTGCTCCTCCCACCACCTTCGGCCCTGTCGATAGAAGCCACAGGAGCAAGCCTGCGACGACTGTGACCGTCCAAGCCATTGCGATGCCAACCAGCCGGTCCGGAGGAGAAGGATGCCGGGCCTGCTTCGGCTTGTCAGCCACCGCACACCTCCTGCCTGTGGCCGGCCCTACCTGTAGACGCCCCGGCGCGGATGGCGCCTACATCGTCCCAGTGTCCCAGGCACGCATGGGATCCGAACGCACTCTTCTGACCCTGACTGCGCGGGTTCGCGAAGCGGCAGGGCATCCTCTTCTGCCGCAGATGGGGTAGCGCTGCTACCTCACATCACACGCCGGATTCGCCGAGCTCCCGTGAAAGCACCATCGACCAGTCGTGGTCGCCATGCCGGCGCGAACGAGGACGTTGCCCCAGTCTCGTTCGATTAGGCCGAGGCCATCCTTTGAAGGAGTTCCAAGAACCGCCCGACTGGACAACAAGCGCGGCCTGGACGCCAGCACGCTCACGCCGAGCGTCGCGCAACAACAACCAGCGGAAACACCCGAACGAAGTGGGGCCAAATCAGAATGCCACCCAGTGGGGGCGCCGGCTGCCCTCGCCGTCCGGGGACATCGAGATCCGGGAGGTCGCGCGATGAGTTTCGCGCGTGCGGGCAGTCTGTATGGCCATGGGAAAGTTGAGCTATGGCATGAACGTCTCGGTCGACGGTTACATCGCCGACAGGTCCGGCAGCATCGAATGGTCCGAGCCGGAAGATGAACTGCACCAGTACTGGAACGACCTCACCCGTGCTCTTGCGGTGTCGCTGTACGGGCGCAAGCTCTGGGAGCTGATGTCGGCGTACTGGCCGACCGCCGACGAGGACCCGTCCGCCACACCCGTGGTGGTCGAGTTCGCCCAGCTGTGGCGGGCGGTGCCGAAGGTCGTGTTCTCGCAGACCCTCGACAAGGTCGAAGGGAACGCGCGGCTGGAGCGCGGTGACCCGGTCGAGGTCGTGCGGAAGATGAAGGACGAGACCGACGGGCTCATCGAGGTGGCAGGCGCGACGCTGGCCGCACCACTGGTCCAGGCCGGACTCGTCGACGAGTTCAACCTGGTTCTCAGCCCGACCGCCGTCGGTGGCGGCACACCGTTCTTCCCGCCGCTGGACAAGTGGATCCCACTCGAACTGGTGGAGAACCGCACCTTCCCGTCCGGCGCGGTCCTCCTCCGCTACGTTCCGAGAAGCTAGCCGACGGTGACGGTGGGCGAGCCGGTCTCGGCCGACTCGCCTGCCTCCTCGGCGATGCGCATGGCTTCTTCGATGAGGGTCTCCACGATCTGGTGTTCCGGCACGGTCTTGATGACCTGGCCCTTGACGCAGATCTGGCCCTTGCCGTTGCCCGACGCCACACCCAGGTCGGCCTCGCCGGGGCCGTTCACCACACAGCCAATCACCGCGACTCACAGTGGGATCTCCATGCCTTCCAGGCCGGCGGTGACCTCGTCGGCCAGTGCGTCACCAAACCGAAGACCACCCACCAAGACCGGCAGGTGGGGCCCAATCAGGATGCCGAACCGGGGCCAAACCAACTTGCCGAAATCAGATGCCCAATCAACCGATCACGACGTGGGTCACGCCATGCCTACCTTGCGACCAAAACAGGTGATCATCTGAGCCGCGGATGCAGCTGGTGCGATCTTGACAACATGGGCGTTGGCGGATCGCGGCAGATCAGGACGTTTGCGGGAACCATAGTGTCGGTGGTCGGTGAAATAGTTTGGGACTGTCGAGGTGGTGGGTGCCTGGCGGTAGTCGGTCTCGGGCGCCGCCCGCGCACTCACGGTCGACGCAAGGACCGAGGCGAGGAGTGACTGGACATGACCGGGGTCCACGACGTGACACCCGCGGTGCGTCTCAGGAGTGTCGAAGACCGGGATCTCGACGTGTTCTTTGACCACCAGGCGGATCCGCAGGCGGTCGAGATGGCGGCGTTTCCCGCTCGCGACCAGGATCAGTTCGCGGCGCACTGGGCGAAAGTCCGCGCCGACGACACCCTGGTTGTGCGCACCATCGCTGCGGATGGCATGGTGGCGGGCAACATCGGCAGTTGGCAGGAGAATGGGCAGCAACTACTCGGCTACTGGGTCGGACGCGAGTGGTGGGGCCGCGGCGTCGCGACAAAGGCGCTCGCCCTGCTCGTGGACGAGGTGTCGATCCGGCCGCTGTACGCCCATGTCGCGGTGCACAACGTCGGCTCGATCCGCGTCCTGGAAAAGTGTGGGTTTCGGCGCGATCGCGTGCAGGAGGCGAAGGCGCCTGCGCCCGACGACGGCATCGAGGAGTTCATCTTCGTGCTGAAAGCATAAGGTCAGCGCAACGTGGCGCCCGGCGAGCCTCGGTCGACGCCA
This sequence comes from Jiangellaceae bacterium, assembly GCA_030146385.1. Lineage (GTDB taxonomy): Bacteria > Actinomycetota > Actinomycetes > Jiangellales > Jiangellaceae > JASLBX01. The sequence continues at coordinate 2,415 of JASLBX010000221.1, forward strand.
ACCCACTGGCATCGGCATGACCGCGCTTCCCTCTCGGCGGCATAGGAAGGCGCCACGAACGCACCTATGACTGACAACTGACACCCGCACGGATCTCTCAGATCCGTGCTCTTGAGATCAGCGCCGACT
>JASLBX010000230.1 GCA_030146385.1 Jiangellaceae bacterium
CGACCGCGAGCGCGAGCAGGTCGGCGACCGCGGGAAACTCGGCGAGCATCCGCTGCTCGCGTTGCCGGACCGCGCGAGTGAGCTGCTGGTCGCGCGTCACTACGCCCGCGACGCCGGCCGCGGCACTGAAAACGAGCAGCGCCAGCGGAGAGCGAACCTGCCCACCCGCCTGAAGCAGCAGGCTGATCGCAGCGCCCGCGCCGAAGCCGGTCGCGCCCCACACGACCTGGTCGACCCGGAACTCCTGAACGGTCATCGCACTTCCGGACTGCTCGAGCCGCCTGCGGACCGACGTCCCGCCACCGAGAACGCGGTCCAGCAGCACCGCGCCGCGGGCAAGGTGGGGACGCAGCAGGCGCTCCAGCGTGGGGAACGGCGTCACGGCCCGGCCCAGCCCGGGGTCGGGACGCTCGGAAAGCCGAGGCAGGTACGGGGCCAGTCGAGCGTCCAGAACCTGCCGCTTGCGCAGCGGGAGCGCCGACCAGGCCAGCAGAAAGCCGGCGCCGAGCGCCGCGCCGAGAACCGCTCCCATCGGGATCACTGCAGCACCCTCACCTCGTCCGGAAGCCGCCCGATCCGGATCATCGTCCGGTACGCGACCGCGCACACCCCCGCGCCGACGCCCAGCACCACCCAGCCGCCGGGGCTGTTGTAGGCCTGGGCAGCGGACGTCCGGAGGGACAGCAGCGCGAGCAGGATCCACGGCGCCGCTACCGCGACCCGCGCCGCGTTGATGATCCAGCCTTGCCGGGTCTCGAGCTCGGCTCGGGTGCGGGCGTCGTCGCGCAGGAAACCGGACAGGGTCCGCAGCAGGCGGCCCAGATCGGTGCCGCCGACCTCGCGGGCGATCCGGAGCGACTCACAGATCCGGTCGCCTGTGGGATCGGCCAGCCGTTCCCGAAGCCGATCCAGGCACAACTCGAATCGTCCATTGGCCCGGTAGTCGTCGCCGAACTGCTGGAACGGCCGCCGCAGCGGTTCGGGACCGCGGTGCCCGAGCTGAGTCAAGGCCTCAGGAAGGGACAGCCCGGCGCGGACAGCGGAGGCCAGGTTGTCGACCGCGTCGGGCCAGAGCTCACGCAGCTCAGCCCGCCGCTGGCGCGCGCGGTACTGGACCAGCCCGACCGGCAGGTAGGCCGCGAACGCGCCGAACGCCAGCGCGATCGGCAGGACGCGAGACAGGCCGAGGAAGATCACGGTGGCGACCACTCCGGCTCCGGTACACGACGCCAGCAACTGCCGGGGCGTCACCGCCTCAATCCCGGCCTGGGCGATGAGCTCGGCCAGCCGCTTCGTGATGCCGCGCCGTCCCGGTCTCTGGGCGGGACGTTCCTGGGGCGCCTGCACCGACTGCCAGATCAGCAGCAGGCCGACGCCCAACGCGAGGCCGAGCAGGACACCCATCAGCCGGCCGCCTCCAGGGCGGGACGTTCGCCTAGGACGTTGGCGGGATGGCGACCGCCGAGCAGGTCAGCAAGGTCGTATCCCGCGTCGTCGAAGCGGTCAGCGTGCGGCGGGTAGCCGTCAGCCCTCACGAGCTGCGTCGCCTGTCGGACGAAGATCGGCTCGAGCTCGACCACGTCACCTTCGACACGTCCCGGGACGCCAACCACCTCGCGTACGCGGCGGGTGCCGTCCCGGTCGGTGGCGATGTGGACGACGATGTCGACGCTGCCGGCAACGGTGGGGACCACGAAGCGGCTACCGATGTTCTCGCCGGCTAGAAGGGGCAAAGTACATAATTTGGTCACAGCTTCGCGGGCCGAGTTGGAGTGGATGCTCGACATGGCGGGCATGCCCGAGTTCAGGGCGATCAGCAGGTCGAGGCATTCGGCCTGTCGGACCTCACCGACGATGATGCGCTGTGGCCGCATCCGCAGCGCCTCGGTGACCAGTCGCCGCAGCGTGATTTCACCCGTGCCTTCCAGACTGGCCTGGCGGGTCTGCATGCGGACGATGTCCGGCAATGGAGCCTTCAATTCGAAGACTTCCTCGCACGTGACGACCCGCTCCCGGCCCGGCACGGCGGCGAGCAAGCAGTTGAGCAGCGTCGTCTTACCCGCCTGGGTGCCACCGGCCACGACGATATTCATTCCGGCGACGACGCAGGCTTCGAGGAACCGCGCCACCTGGGGCGTCAGCGTGCCGAGGCCGACGAGTTCGTCGAGGTGAGTGGCCCGGACGACAAACTTTCGGATGTTCACGGCCCAGTGCTCGGCCGTGATGTCCGGGATCACGACGTGCAGTCGGCTGCCGTCCGGGAGAGTCGCGTCCACTGTGGGGTTGCTGACGTCGAGGCGGCGGCCGGAGCTCTTGAGCATGCGCTCGACTAGGTCGCGCACCTCTTCCGCGGTGAGGATTGTCGTGGTCAGCTCGCTCTTCCCGTGGCGGGCGATGAAGACGCGGCTGGGTTCATTGATCCAGATCTCCTCGACCGTCGGGTCGTCGAAGTACGGCTGCAGGGCGCCGAAGCCGGCCACCGCGTCAAGGACCGCCTTGGCCGTGCTGGCCGGGTCGCCGAGCGGCGGAAGCGGCCGAGTCAGGCTCCGCTCGTCGTACGCGATAACAATGTCGTCGATGATCCGCCGCACCGCGGCAGGATCGCCCACTGGGTCGAGCCCCTGACGGCGGACGGCTTCGCGCACCTCCGCGTCGATGATCTCGACTGCGGCTGGCATGGGTCGGTCCTCTCCCTTGGGACAGCACGGATGATCTGAGTGACGCCGGAGGATTATGCTCGTGCGGGCCGATCTTGACTAGACCCAGAGTGCAGATCTTTGTCAATTTGTGGATAACCGCGTTCGATCACTTCGACAATCCACTCAAAAGCACGCGGGCTCTGGGAGTCCTGGACTGCCCGACAGCTGAGACTGAAGGTGATCACGCCACGGAAACCGCTTCTGGTTGATCAAACCGCCGCCGAAACCCCGATTTGACCATGATCACCGACGGTTCGATCAGCGAGGAGCGGCTTGGCCCGCGAGGACCGTTCTTTCCGCCCGGGATGAAGCCGGAAACGGTCACCTGATCGTCAGCCGCGACACGATCACGTGAGCAAGTCGGGCAGCAACGATCAGGTGGGACGCGTCGCTCGTGACCTGCGAGAACCTCCAAGTAGGTCACCTGATCATCGCCGCACAGGCCCATCGCGGCCGATGATCTTAAGAGCGATAGTTCTCCTGGGTGATCAAAGTGACGCCAGCCGGCCGAACTACCCGCCGTGCCCGTGACTTTGATCACCAAGGTGAACTTCGGCTCTTGAGATCGATCTGGACAGGCACCTAGCGACGCGGCGTAGCGACTCGGGCAACGACACCGTTCCCGGTCACGAGGCGACATGCGGCGCCCGAGCGCGTGCCATGACGATCAGATGACCAACTTGGGCGACGTCGCAGGTGGCGCGCCATCCACCGCACCTGATCGTTTCTCGTCCGCATTTTGGACCTGATCAGGTGACCCGCACCCGCCGCTACCTGCGACGTCACTTCGCCCGCCACACCTGATCGTCTCCACACCGGCGATCAGGTGACACAGCGGCGATCAGGTGAGAAACGTGGGCGGCAGGAGACGATCAGGCGGGAGCTTCGGTGCGCACCAGCGACCGGACGACCCGTAGGCCGACGGACAGCCGGGCCAGGTCGAACGTGTCGCCTTCGACGATCTCGCCGACGGTCCGCGCCACCCGGTCCACCACCACGGCGTCCTGGGCGGCCCACTCGTCGATCCGCGGCTTGGGATCGTCCCGCTCCTCCGTGAACTGGATCACCTGCGCGGTGAGGGCGGCGTGGACGGCGTGCAGGTCGTCGCGCAGCGCCGCCCGGGCCATCGTCTGCCACCGGTCCGACCGCGGCAGCGCGATGATCCGCTCGAGCAGCCGGCCCAGTGCCAGCCGGTCCCCCAGGCAGAAGTGGACGCGCGCGACGTCGAGCAGGTCCGTCCCCGTCCGCAAGGAGTTCTCCACCATGCCGAGCCCGGCGTACGCCGGCGGCAGCACCGCTACCCGGACCGCGAGATCCTCGGGTACGCCGTCGGCCAGCAGTGCGTCCCGCCGCTCGACGAACAGGTCCAGCTCCCGGCCGGCCAGTACGTCGGGCAGCGCCTCCAGCAGCCGGGCTATCGGCTCTTCGAAGAACTCGATCTGCCACGAGATGTCGATCGGCGGGCGTCTGTTCACCACAAGCCATCGGGTGGCCCGCTCGGTGATCCGGCGCCCCTCCAGCCGCATGTGAGTCTGGAGTTCGGCCGGCACCACGGTGGCGAGCGCCTTGACCGCCGCCATCAGCTCCGGCATCCGATAGACCACGCTCGCCACGGTGTGCGCGCGCGCCAGATCCTCGAACGTCCCGCCGGTCTCCATGCTGAGCCGGAACCCGAACGTCGTGCCGGCGTGGTTGACCAGTTCGTTGACGACCATTGTGGTGATGATCTCGCGTCGCAGCGGGTGGGCGTCGATCCGATCGGCGTACCGCTCCCGAATCGGCGTCGGGAAGTACGCGTGCAGCGCGTTGCGCAGGTACGGGTCGTCCGGCAGCTCGGTGTCGATCAGCTCGGCCTGCATCAGGTTCTTCGTGTAGGCGAGCAGGACGGACATCTCCGGGGCCGTCAACCCGCGGCCGGCCTGCATCCGCTCGCTGAACTGCTTGTCCGTGGGCAGGAACTCCAGCGTCCGGTCGAGCCGGCCCTCCGACTCCAGCCGCGACACGTAGGCCCGGTGGACGTGCATCAGGTTGGGAGCCTGGGCGACCGCGTTGGCCAGCGCGATGTTCTGGCCGTAGTTGTCGGCCAATGCGAGCTGAGCCACTTCCTCGGTCATGTCGGCCAGCAGCTCGTTGCGCTGCTTGGCCGTCAGGTCGCCGTCCCGTACCACGCTGTCCAGCAAGATCTTGATGTTGACCTCGTGGTCGGACGTGTCGACGCCCGCCGAGTTGTCGATGAAGTCGGTGTTGACGCGGCCACCGGCCAGCGCGTACTCGATGCGGCCCAGCTGGGTCAGGCCCAGGTTGCCGCCCTCTCCGACGCACTTGCAGAGCAGATCGGAGCCGTTCACCCGAACCGGGTCGTTGGCCTTGTCTCCGACCTCGGCGTTGGTCTCGGTGCTGCCCTTGACGTACGTCCCGATGCCGCCGTTCCAGAGCAGGTCGACGGGGGCCAAGAGCACGGCGCGGATCAACTCATGCGGGGTCATCTCCGTCACGGCCGAATCGATGCGCAGCCGCTCCTTGACCGGCTCGGTCAGCGCGATCCGCTTGGCTGTCCGCGGATGGACGCCGCCACCCTCGCTGATCAGCGACCGGTCGTAGTCGTTCCAGGACGACCGTGGCAGCTTGAACAGCCGCTCGCGCTCTGCGAACGACACCGCCCGATCCGGGTCGGGGTCGAGGAAGATATGCCGATGGTCGAACGCCGCGACCAGCCGGATGTGCCGCGACAGCAGCATCCCGTTGCCGAACACGTCCCCGGACATGTCGCCGATGCCGACGCAGGTGAAGTCCTCGGTCTGACAGTCGCGGCCCATCTCGCGGAAGTGCCGCTTGACCGACTCCCACGCGCCCCGGGCGGTGATGCCCATCGCCTTGTGGTCGTACCCGGCCGACCCGCCGGAGGCGAACGCGTCCTCGAGCCAGAAGCCGTACTCGGCCGACACCTCGTTGGCGATGTCCGAGAACGTCGCCGTCCCCTTGTCCGCGGCCACGACCAGGTACGGGTCGTCGCCGTCGTGCCGCACCACCGCGGGCGGCGTCACAATCCGGCCATCGGCCGCGCGGTTGTCGGTGACGTCCAGCATGGCCCGGATGAACGTCTTGTAGCTCTCGATGCCCTCGGCCAGCCAAGCCTCCCTGTTGGCCGGGTCCGGCAGTCGCTTGGCGACGAAGCCACCCTTGGCGCCCTCGGGAACGATCACCGAGTTCTTCACCGCCTGAGCCTTCACTAGCCCGAGGATCTCGGTACGGAAGTCCTCCCGGCGGTCCGACCAGCGCAAACCGCCTCGCGCTACTGCCCCGTACCGGAGGTGCACGCCCTCCACCCGCGGCGAGTACACCCACATCTCGTGCTTCGGCCGCGGCTCGGGCAGGTCGGGTACCGCCGACGGGTCGAGCTTGAACGTGATCGCGCCGGCGTCGGGGTTGTAGAAGTTCGTCCGGACGGTGGCCTGCACCAGAGAAAGGAACGAGCGCAGGATGCGGTCCTGGTCCAGGCTGGCCACCTTGTCCAAGGCGTCCTCCAGCCGTGTGGTGATCTCTTCCGCGGCCGCGGTGCGAGCCTCAGCGTCCTCGGCGAACTTGTCCGGGTCGAAGCGCGTGGCGAAGAGCTCCAGCAACAGCCGGGAGATCTCGACGTGACCGACGAGGCACTCTTCCAGGTAGTCCTGGCTGAACGTGGAGCCCGTCTGCCGCAGGTACTTCGCGTAGGCCCGGAAAACGGACGCCTCCCGCCACGACATGCCGGCCCGCAGCACCAGGGCGTTGAACCCGTCGCTTTCGGCCGCGCCACGCCAGACAGCGGCGAACGCGTCCTGGAAAAGCTCCTTGAGCCGGTCGGACTCCGCGGCCCTGGCTCCCGCGGCGCGGAGCCCGAAGTCGTAGATGTACGCGATCGGCTCGCCGGCCCGCGTGATCTCGTACGGCCGCTCGTCGACGACCTCGACACCCATCTGCGAGAGGATCGGCAGCACGTGCGTGAGCGAGATCGGAGCACCCGTCCGGTAGATCTTGAACCGCCGCTCGTCGGCCGTCCCGCCGATGGGACGGTAGAGGTTCATGCCGAGACCGTTTTCGGCAGGCAGTTCCTCGAGCCGGGCGAGGTCCGCCACGGCGGTACGGGCCGGGAAGTCCTCCTTGTACGCCTCGGGGAACGCGTTCTTGTAGCGGCGGGCGAGCCGGGCGACGGCTTCCTCGCCCAGTTGTTCGGCGAGCGTGTCGGTGAACTCGTCGATCCACGCCCGCGTGGCCGCCACGAGCTGCCTCTCCAGCCCCGGAAGGTCGAGATCCGGGATCTGCTGGGACGGCCGCATGCGGACGACGAAGTGGACGCGAGCCAGCCGGGACTCGCCGATGCGGGCCGTGAAGTCGATCGACTGGCCGTCGGTGGCGGCCAGCAGCGTGCGCTGGATCCGCTCTCTGACCTCGGTGTTGTACCGGTCGCGCGGCAGGTAGACCAGGAACGACAGGAACCGGCCGTACTCGTCCTTCCGGACGAACATCCGCAGCTGGCGCCGCTCCTGGAGGTGCACGACGGCCATCGAGATGTCGGCGAGCTCATCCACGGGTGTCTGGAACAGCTCGTCCCGTGGGAACGTCTCGAGCAATTGCAGCAGATCCTTGCCCGAGTGGCTGGTGGCGGCGAGCCCACTGATCTCCAAAACCTGCCGTGCCTTGCGCCGCACCACCGGGATGCGCAGCACGCTCTCGGTGTACGCCGCCGAGGTGAGCAGGCCGAGGAACCGGCGCTCACCCGTCACCCCTCCTGCGGCGTCGAACGTCTTGACGCCCACGTAGTCCAGGTAGGTGTCGCGGTGGACGGTTGCCTTGGAGTTGGCCTTGGTGAGGACGAGCAGCCGCTTCTCCCTGGCCTTTGCCCGGACCTCCGGCGGGAGCTTGGCGAACGAGCCGGACAGGTCCTGGTCGTCGCGCAGGATGCCGAGCCCGCTGCCGCTGATCGCCCGTAGGAAGTCCTCGCCGTCCTGCACATCCAGCAGATACTCGCGGTAGCCGAGGAACGTGAAGTGGTCGTCCGCGAGCCAACGCAGCAGCTCCTCGGCCTCGGCGACCTCCTCGTCCGGCATTGGGAGGTTGTTCTTGACCAGCTCGTCGGCGATCTCGTCCGCGCGCTGGCGCATGCGCAGCCAGTCCTCGACGGCTTCGCGGACATTGCGCAGCACCGACTGGAGTTCTGTGTCAATGCGACGCAGTTCGTCGCCGGACGCTTCGCGGTCGATCTCCACGTGCATCCACGACTCGACGACGGCGTCACCGAGCTCGGCGATCTTCGGGTCGGAGACGTCGAGGTCGCATATTTCGAGCAGGCGGCCGGTCACGTCGCGGTGCACCACCAATTGCGGGTGGACGACGAGATGGATGGAACGGTCCATCCTGGTCAGGGCCATCGTCACCGAGTCGACGAGAAACGGCATGTCGTCGGTGACGACCTCGACCACGGTGTGCCCGGACGACCAGCCATGGTCGTCGACCGTCGGCGTGTAGACGCGGACGGACGAGGTGCCCTGCGGCCGCTCGTTTGCGGTCTCGCGGTGCGACGCCGCTGCCCCGTAGACGTCCACCGGATCGCGATCGACGAGATCCTCGGGCGCGACGTGGCGGTAGTAGCGCCGTAGAAATGCCTCGTCGTCGCTGCGTTGATGTCCCCGGTCGGCGACACCTGCCGCCTTGGAGATCAGGTCGGTCTTGGCATCGTCAAGCCGGTTGCGCATGGTCGCTCAACCCCCGTACGAAGGTCACGCCGCGCGCCTCGCACACCTGCTGATGGCACGGCATCCGCACTCCGTTGTGCGGATACTCCGACCCTAATGCCTCGCCGTCCGGAGTGTGGACGGACGCCCTCACCGGGGCTCGCCGGCGAACTTGGTACTTTCGGCCGTCACACGCGCGGCGGATCAACGAGGATGGTGGCATGGACCTGCGAACTCAGATGCGTTTCGACGCCGACCCGGCCACGGTCTTCGAGATGCTGACGGACGAGGAGTACATCGGACGCAAGGCCCGCGCGGCCAACGCGATCCGGCACGAGGCCTCGGTGAATCGCGACGGCGATCAGGTGACCATCAACCTGTTGCGCGTCATGCCGCCGGATGTCCCCGACTTCGTCCGCCGCTTCGTGGGAGAGACGATCGACCTGCGGCAGACCGATGTTTGGGGGCCGGCCGGGCCGGACGGGTCGCGGGCGGGGACGATCTCGATCGACATGGTCGGCGCGCCGGTGACACTGCGCGGCACGCTTCGGCTCGAGCCGGACGGCAGCGGCAGCGTCGTGTCGGCGGACGGCAAACTCAAGGCATCGGTCCCGCTCGTCGGCGGCAAGATCGAGCAGGCCGTCCACGGCGGGCTGATCGAGGCCGCCAAGCGCGAGGAGCAGGTCGGCCAGGACTGGCTGTCATCCCGCTGATCATGCAAAACGGGTTCGACACGCCGACAGATCTGGCCGCCGAGCAGTTTTGCCCCCCACCAGGCTCGTCGGTGCTGTACCACCCGCACACGCCTGGTTTGGCAGGGCTACGCCTGCTGAACGTGATCAACCGGCAGCGGGCGGGGGGTGGTGGCTTAGCGGCCGGGGAGGCCGCCGTCCAGCGCACGGAGGGACACGCCG
>JASLBX010000128.1 GCA_030146385.1 Jiangellaceae bacterium
GGACGACGCTCACCTGTCCCTGCTGGCCACGCAGGATCTCCACGAGCGCCCGGCCCGGCCCGAAGCCCCGGTCGGCGGCGACGTCCATCACGGTGCGGCCCACGTACGACTCGTATGGCCCGGCCGGAGTGTCCGCGATCACCGTCCGGTCCGGCCAGTACGTCCGGCCGAATTCGGCGTCCAGCTCCGTGACGATGCGCTCGGTCTGCACCGGGTCGGCCAGCCGGGCCAGCAGCGCCGGCACCCCGCCGTCCATCGCCCAGGCCGGCAGGGACGCGGTCATGGTCGTGCTCGACGCCGTGTACGGGTACTGGTCGGCGCCGACGTCGAGGCCGGCCCGGCGCGCGTCCTCGATCAGCTCGAGCGCCCGCCCGACCGTGCCCCACGCGGCCTTCCCGGCCGCCTTCAGGTGCGAGATCTCCAGGCGGATGCCGCTGCGGCGCGCGATGGTCAGCGCCTCCTGCACCGCCTCGGCCAGCTTGATGCCTTCGTTGCGCATGTGGGTGGAGTAGAGCAGGCCCGCGGCAGCGGCCTCGGCCGCGATCGCGACCAACTCGTCGGTCGCGGCGAAGATCCCCGGCGCGTAGATCAGACCGGTGGAGAACCCGACCACGCCGTCGCGGGCGGCGGCGTGCACCAGGGACCGCAGCCGGTCCAGCTCGGGCTCCGTCGGCGGCCGGTCAGCCAGCCCCATCGCCGCGATACGTAGCGCGCCGTGGCCGACTTGCAGGGCCAGATTGACGCCCAACGGCAGCGCGTCGACGGCGTCGGCGTACTCGCCCGCCGTCCACCAGTCCCACGCTCCATCGCCGGCCACCAGCCGGTGGCTGAGCAGTTCGTCCCTGTGTTCCGGTGTGATCGGAAACGGCGAGAAGCCGCAGTTGCCGGTGACGAGCGTCGTCACTCCCTGCGTGACCTGCGTGGCGGCCTGCGGCGCTCCAAAGACGGCAAAGTCCGCGTGCGAGTGCAGGTCGATGAAGCCGGGGCTCACCACCAGGCCGGACACATCGACTTCGGTGCCGATACCCTCCACGCCGTCACCGACTTCGGCAATGCGGCCGCCGCGCACCGCGACATCGACCCGGCGTGCCGGTGATCCGGTGCCGTCGACGACCAGGCCGCCGCGCAGGACGAGATCGCCCGTCATGCCGGCGCTACGACGGTCTCGAGGCGGCCGGTGTCGACGTCGTAGATGAAGCCGCCGACCGGCAGGCCAGGAGGCAGGAACGGCCACGACCGGATCGCCTGGACGTCCCGCTCCAGCGTCGATCGCTGATCACGGATCAACTGGAAATCCAAGCTGCGGGTATCGATGCCGGACTGCTCGGCGATGAGCTGCTCGAGTTCCTCCTGGGTCGCGCTGGCCATCTTGCACCTGGTGTGGGCGACGACCATCACCCGCGTTACGCCCAGGGCATGGGTCGCGAGCACGAGCGTGCGCAGGACGTCCGGCGTCACCCGCGCACCGGCATTCCGCATGATCTTCGCGTCCCCGGGTCGAAGGCCGAGCATCGCGAGCGGCTCTATCCGCGAGTCCATACAGGTGACGATCGCCAGCCCGCGCGCCGCGACTGCCGGAAGCCCCGCCAGCTGGAACGACTCCGCATAGGCCCGGTTGGCCGTGAGCACATCGGCAAACTCGGCAGGCTCGTCAGCCACTCTCGTCCCTCCCAGCGAACAGATCGGTTACGGCACACCCTTACACGCCACGCGCGCGAACCTGTCGCGTGCCCGGCTGCGCCGGTCTTAGGCTAGCCAGCGGCCTGGCGGCGGCGAGCCAGCGCGTTGTGGCGAGACGAGGAGGACATGTGACCCCAGGAATGGACGCGGACGAGTCGGAGCAGCCGGCCGACGTCCAGTTCCCCGACGGCTTCACGTGGGGTGCCGCCACGGCGGCGTACCAGATCGAGGGAGCCGCCACCGAGGACGGACGCGCACCGTCCATCTGGGACACGTTCAGCCACACTCCTGGCAAGACCCGGGACGGCGACACCGGCGACGTGGCGTGCGACCACTACCACCGCTATGCCGAAGACGTCGATCTAATGGCCAGCCTCGGCCTCCGGGCGTACCGGTTCTCGGTGGCCTGGCCCCGGATCGTCCCGTCCGGCGCAGGCGAGCCCAACCCCGCTGGGCTCGACTTCTACGACCGCCTGGTCGACGCACTGGTCGCACGCGGCATCGAGCCGATAGTGACGCTCTACCACTGGGACTTGCCGCAGGCGCTCGAGGACGAGGGCGGCTGGAGGTCGCGCGACACCGCCTACCGGTTCGCCGAGTATGCCGTCCACGTCCACAACCGGATCGGCGATCGGGTCGGCCGGTGGCTCACGCTGAACGAACCGTGGTGCTCGGCGTTCAAGGGCCATGCGGCCGGAGGTCACGCGCCAGGGTATACGGATCCGGCCAAGGCTTTCGCGGCAGTGCACCACCTGCTGCTCGGCCATGGGGAGGCGGTGCGGGCTCTTCGTGCAGCCGGGACGGACAGCGTCGGGATCACTCTGAACCCGGCCTGCGTCCGCCCAGCGGATCCGTCGTCGGACGCCGATGTCGCGGCTGCCCGTCTGGTGGACGGCCTGCACAACCGGATCTTCCTCGACCCGATCTTCGGCCGCGGCTACCCCAGTGACGTGCTCGAGGTGATCGGCCGCCACGGCGGCACCGGTTGGCTCCTCGACGGCGACGAGGATCGCATCGGCGCGGCCATCGACCTGCTCGGCGTCAACTACTACTACCCCACCGTTGTCGCCGCCGTGCAGGGCGTGCCCGGCAGCCCTGAGTACCCGGGAACCGAGAACATTGCACTGCCGCCGGCGCCCGGCCCGGTCACCGCGATGGGGTGGCCGATCGAACCGGGCAGCTTCACTGACCTGCTCGTCCGGCTGGTGGCCGACTACCCCGGCGTCCCGTTGTGGATCACCGAGAATGGCGCGGCTTTCGACGACATGCCGTCGGACGGAGGCATCCCGGATCCCGACCGGATCAGCTACCTCGACGGGCACATCCGCGCGGTGGGTGCCGCCATCGACAAGGGCGCGGACGTACGTGGATACCTCGTCTGGTCGCTGATGGACAACTTCGAATGGGCCCAGGGGTACAGCAAGCGATTCGGCATCGTCCGGGTCGACTACGACACGCAGGTACGTACGCCGAAGGACAGCGCGTACTGGTACCGGGACGTGATCGCGCGCAACGGCCTCGCCAGCGCGGATTAGCGGTCCCGGCCATACAAGTCGGTTGTGAATGAGTACTCACTCAGTTAGACTCGGCGACCATGCTGGAAGCCAAGCGCGATGATCGCCGCGCGCCGTTCCTCGGGACTCATCGGAGCGGCTCTGGACGAACGCTCGC
>JASLBX010000363.1 GCA_030146385.1 Jiangellaceae bacterium
CTGCTCGTCACCCCGACCGTGGGGGTAGCACCGTTCCCCGCCGGTGACGAGGTCCCGGACGGCTGGCCGCACAAGCGCTGGCCGACCTGGGCGCCGTTCAGCTACGTGTTCAACCTGACCCAGCAACCGGCCGCGTCCGTCCCCTGCGGTTTCACGGCAGACGGGCTGCCGCTGGGTCTGCAGATCGTCGGCCCGAAATACGCCGACGCGCTCGTCCTGCGTGCCACGCGGGCCTACGAAGGCGCGAACCCGTTGCACGACCGCCGGTCACCCGAACTGGAGGAGGCATGACACTCATCCCCGTCCGTATCGGCGGCGAGCCCCGGACGACAGCAGCGACCGTCGAGGTCACCAACCCATACGGGGGCGAGGTCATCGCCGAGGTGCCACTTTGTGGCCCGGGCGAGGTCGACGAGGCCTGCCGGGCGGCGCAGGACGCCCTCGGACGCGACGACTTTCCCCAACACGCCCGCGCCCGCGTCCTCGAGACCGCGGCCGCGCTGCTGCGGGAACGTGTCGAGGAATTCGCCCGGACGATCTGCGCCGAGTCGGGCAAGCCGATCCGCACGGCGCGCGTTGAAGCGACACGCTGCGTCGACACGCTGACCTTCGCCGCCGTTGAGGCCCGTCGGCTGGTCGGTGACATGGTGCCTGCCGAGGCCAGCGAGTCCGGTGCTGGAAAGATCATGTTCGCGTTACGGGTTCCGATCGGGGTCGTGGCCGCGATCACGCCCTTCAACTTCCCGCTGAATCTGGTCGCGCACAAGCTTGCACCGGCGATCGCCGCCGGCTGCCCGGTGGTGTTGAAGCCGGCTCCGCAGACGCCGCTGTCCGGCATCAGACTCGTGGAGTTGCTCGTCGAGGCCGGCCTGCCAGACGACTGGATATCGGTCGTCACCGACACCGGCAAGGACGCCGGCGAGCCGCTCGTGGCCCATGACGTTCCGCGGATGGTCACGTTCACCGGCAGCGTGAGTGTGGGCTGGTCGATCGCGGCTGCCGCACCACGCAAGCGGGTCGCGCTCGAGCTCGGGTCGTCGTCCCCGCTGATCATCGAGCCGGACGCCGACCTCGAGACGCTCGCCGCCAAGGTCAAGGTCGCCGGGTTCGCGCACGCGGGGCAGAGCTGCATCTCCGTACAGCGGGTGATCGTCCACCGCGATGTGCACGTCGAGGCGTTGGAGGCGATGCGGGCGGCCGCGGAGTCCATCGTGGTCGGTGACCCGAGCGTCGAGACGACCGACATGGGTCCGCTGATCGCGCCAGGTGAGAACGAGCGAGTGCTTTCCTGGATCGAGGAGGCCACTAGCCGCGGCGCAACGATCGTGACCGGCGGCCGGCTGGACGACGGCATCCTGCTACCTACGATCGTGGACGGCGCCCCGCCAGACACAAACCTCTGTGCGCGCGAGGTCTTCGGCCCGGTTGTGGTCACCATTCCTTATGACGACTTCGACGAGGCGGTGGCGATCGCCAATGACACCGACTTCGGGTTGCACGCCGGAGTGTTCACGGGCGAGTTGGCCACGGCGCTGCGCGCGGTCCGCACCCTGGACTTCGGCGGAGTGCTGGTCAACGAGGTACCCACGTTCCGCGCTGACCAGCAGCCGTACGGCGGCTTGCGGGACTCCGGCAATACTCGCGAAGGTCCGGCGTACGCCGTCGAGGAGATGACCGAGCTCCGGTTCGTGAGCCTGCAGGCGTGAGGAGAACCCGCAATGGCCCGTCAGATGGAGATCATCCTGGAGAAGCGGCAGGTTTCCTGTGTCGCCGAGCTGCTCGACGACCTGGCACCGCGCACCTGCGCGGCGGTCTGGGCCGCGCTTCCGCTGAGCGGCGATGCGTACCACGCGAAGTACGCGCGGAACGAGGTGTACGCGCTGGTGCCGGCCTTCGCGGACCAGGAACCGGGTCGCGAGAACCCGTCTATCACGCCGATTCCAGGGGACATCGCCTACTTCACCTTCGAGCCGTGGCAGCTGACGGCCAGCTCGCACGGCTACGGGCCGGAGGCGGAGTCCAGCGGCCCCACCGTCGATCTCGCTGTCTTCTATGGCCGCAACAACCTGCTGCTGAACCCGGACTTCGGCTGGGTGCCGGCCAACATCTTCGCGACGATCGTCGACGGGCTGGACGAGATGGCCGAGGCGTGTAACGACGTCTGGCGGCGCGGCTTCGAGGGGGAGCGGCTGGCCTTCCGCCGGCTCAGCCAGTGAGCGCAGCCGACTCACGCGACTCGGCGGTCACGCTCGCCGAGACCGCTGCCGAGGTGTGGATCATGGTAACCCAGCTGCGCCCGAGTAGCACACCCCTAGGATGCCGGTGCTAGTTGGCTGTGTTCGCTCCAGGTCGCGAAGTCTCGGCCGCCTGGAGGGCGTCGGCGAAGATGGCGACCGCTTCGTCGATCTGCTCTGCGGTGACGATGAGCGGGGGTATCCACCGGACGACGTTGGCGTGGGCGCCGCAGATCAGCATGAGCATTCCACGCCGTTCCGCCTCGTCGAGCACCCGCCGCGCCAGTGCGCCGGACGGCCGCCCCTCGTCGTCGACGAGCTCGGTTCCGACCATCAGGCCGAGGCCCCGGACGTCGGCCACCGCCTTGTGGTCGCCGGCGAGCTGCCGCAGCGCGGCGATGAGATGGTCACCCATGGCCGCAGCGTTGTCGACGAGTCGCTCCTCCTCGATGACCTCGAGGGTGGCGAGCGCCGCCGCGCACGCTACCGCGTTGCCGCCGTACGTCCCGCCCTGCGACCCGGGCCAGGCGCGCTCCATGATCGCTCGCGGCGCGGCCATCGCCGACAGCGGGAAGCCGCTGGCCAGGCCCTTGGCGGTGATGAGCACGTCCGGCTGGACGTCGAAGTGATAGTGACCCCAGAACCGGCCGGTCCGGCCCACGCCGGTCTGGATCTCGTCGATGACCAGCAGGATGCCGTGCTCGTCGCAGCGCGCCCGCAAACCCTTCAGGAACGTCGTCGTCGCCGGGACGTACCCGCCCTCTCCGAGCACCGGCTCGACGATGATCGCCGCGGTCTCCGCCGGAGCACTGCGGGTGACGAACAGGTGGTCGAGCTCGCGGAGGCAGAACTGGCTTGCCTCCTGGGCGTCCCATCCGTAGCGGAACGCGTAGGGGAAGGGCGTCATGATGACGCCGCCCATGAGTGGCTGCAGCCCGGCGCGCAACGCGACCTTGGACGTCGTCAACGCCAGCGCGCCTGCGGTACGCCCATGGAAGCCGCCCTCCATGGCGATGACATTGGGGCGGCCGGTCGCGTGCCGGACCAGCCGGACGGCCGCCTCCACCGCTTCGGCGCCAGTACTCGCGTAGAACAACGAGTCGAGTCGTGGCGGTAGCACCGTGCCGAGCCGCTCGGTCAACTCGAGCAGGCGGGGGTGCAGCACCGTCGTGTACTGCCCGTGGATGAGCGTCGCCGCCTGGCGCTGTGCGGCCTGCACCACCTTCGGGTGGCAGTGGCCGGTGCTGGTCACCCCTATGCCGGCCGTGAAGTCGAGGTAGCGCCGCCCGTCGTGGCCATGGAGGTACACGCCCTCGCCGCGTTCGGCAAGGACGTTGCTGGATTGGCCGAGGAGTGGAGACAGCGCCGACATGACACCTCGTCTGTGATTGTCGGATTGTCGACGATCATACGATGCCGGCGAGCTGGCCGGCAACCGCCCACCGACCAGCGGTACCGGTGATTGTAAATTGTCGGAATGAGGGCTCAGGAGGTAACCGCACGCCTCGACGCGCCGCGTCCGTACACGAGCATCGGGGTCGTCGCACCGTTCGACTTCGCTCTCGACCGAGAGCTGTGGGGGCTGGTGCCGGACGACATCACGCTGCACGTTACCCGTACCTCGCACGTGGACCTCGCGGTCGGTGTGGACCTTGCTCGCGCACTGTCGGACCTGGACGTCGTGAGGTCGGCCACCCGAGACCTGAGCGTGGTCTGGCCGGCGGCGACCGTCTACCTCTGCACGTCGGGGAGCTTCGTGCACGGACTCGCCGGCGAGGCACGGCTGCGGAAGGCAATGGAGGAGGGCGGCGCCGTCCGGGCCGTCACCACGACCGGCGCCCTGCTCGAAGCGCTCGAAGCGCTGGACGTGCGTCGGGTCGGCATCGGTACGCCCTACGACCGCGCGCTCACGGCCCAGCTCGAATCACTGCTCGTCGAGGTGGGCGTCGAGCCAGTGCAGATCGCCTACCTCAACCTCAGCGGAAACATCCCGAAGGTCAGCGCCGACACCGTACGCGAGCTGGCCCGGGCGGCGTGCTCGGACGACACCGAGGCCGTGTTCCTGAGCTGCACCAACCTGCCCACGGTTGGCGTGCTCACCGAACTCGAGGAGGAGCTCGGCAAGCCGGTGCTGTCCGCGAACCTGGTGTCGATGTGGTCCGCAGTGCGCAGCTTGCAGGCCGTCACCGAGGCACGGCCCGAGCAACTGTTCCAGCGGACAGCGGAGGACAGCGGCCCGTAGCCGATAGCGAGCAACCTCAGCCCGCCTGGACGGACGAGTGCTGTTCCGGCATATGTCGCTAATGCTCCAGGACGGCTTTCAGGAAGCTGCGGGTCCGTTCGCGCTCGGGCTCGGTGAAGATCTTCTCTGGCGGACCCTCCTCGTGGATTTGGCCTTCGAAGAAGAACAGCACCCGGTCGGAGACCTCGCGCGCGAAGCCCATCTCGTGGGTGACGATGAGCATCGTCATGTCAGTCTCCTCGGCGAGCTTGCGCAGCACGTTCAGCACCTCGCCGATGAGCTCCGGGTCGAGCGCGGCGGTGACCTCGTCGAAGAGCATCACCTTGGGGCGCATCGCGAGCGCCCGCGCGATCGCCACCCGCTGCTGCTGGCCACCGGAGAGCTGGCTCGGGTAGGAGTCCGCCCTTCCCGCGAGGCCGACGATGTCGAGCAGCTCGCGCGCCCGCTCCTCGGCCTCGCTGCCGTCCATGCCGAGGACGCTCACCGGCGCCTCGGTGATGTTGCGCAATGCGGTCATGTGGGGGAACAGGTTGAACTGCTGGAAGACCATCCCGAGCTTGTTACGCATCTTCCGCAGGTGCTTCTCGTTGGCCAGCACCAGCTTGCCGCGGCGCTCCATGTGCCACAAGTAGTCGCCGTCGACGATGACGTGGCCGCCTTGGATTCCCTCCAGGGTCATGAGAACCCGCAGGATGGTCGTCTTGCCCGACCCGCTGGGCCCGATGATGGACAGCTTCTCGGCCGGCTCGACCTGCAGGTCGAGCTCCTGGCAGACCTGCAGGTCGCCGAAGGACTTGTTGACCTTGCGGAACTCGACGATGTACCGGGGGTCGGGCGGTGGCGTCTCAGACGAGGCGTTCGACGGTGCCATAGCGCTTCTCCACGTAGCGGACCAGCAGGGACGAGCCGTAGGCGAGGATCAGGAAGAGGATGCCGGCCACGGTGATGGTCTCCTCGAACTGGAAGGTGCGGGAGCCCAGCCGCTGTGCTTCGGTGAGGATCTCCAGCAGGCCAATGGCCAGCAGCTGCGGCGTGTCCTTGAACATTGAGATCCAGTAGTTGCCCAGGGCCGGGACGACCGGCGGGATGGCCTGCGGGAGGACGACCCGCCGCCAGGTGTGCGGACGGGCGATGTTCAGCGCGGTGGCGGCCTCCCACTGGCCCCTAGGCACCGCGTCGATGCCGGCCCGATAGACCTCGGAGACGTAGGCGGCGTAGTGGATGCCCAGCACAAGCACACCGGTGACGAATGCGGACATCCGCAGGCCGATCAGCAGCGGGGCGGCGAAGAACACGAAGAACAGCTGCACCAGCAGCGGCGTGCTGCGGATGAACTCGATGACGAACCGTACCGGGTAGTGCACGTACCAACGGTGGGAGCGCCTGCCTAGCACCAAGAGCAGGCCGAGCCCCATGGCCAGCGGGAAGGCCAGGACGATGACCTGGAGGGTCACCTGCAGGCCGCGCAGCACCGCGGGAATGGCCTCGTTGAAGGTGAAGTCCCAGTCCCAGCCCATGCGTCACGCTCCTCAGGCCCGGCTCACGGTGGCGCGGCGCTCGAGCCAGTCGAAGAGCTGGGCCAGGAACTGGGCCAGCACGAAATACACGATCAGCAGCCCGGTGAACAGGACCACGGTTTCCCCCGGCTGAACGGTCCGCAACAGCGTCACCTCGTGCGTGAGGTCGGACACCTGCACGATCGACACGAGCGCGGTGGTCTTGAGCAGGTGGATGGTCATGGTGCCCCACGGCGGGATCATGATGGCTACCGCCTGCGGCATGATGACTCGCCGCAGCCGCCGCGTCGGGCTGAGGTTCAGCGCGATGGCGGCCTCCCACTGGCCTTTCGGGACTGCCTGTACGCCAGCCCGGACGATCTCGGCCTCGTAGGCACCGATGTTTACGCCGAGGGCAATGACCGCGCCGGTGAACGCCGAGAACTCGATCCCGGTCATCGGGGGCAGCGCGAACACCACCCAGAACATCAGCACCAGTGCCGAGACACCGCGGAACACCTCCATGTAGGTCCGCGACACGCCACGCACCCAGGCACGGCGGGAAAGCATCCCGACGCCGGCGAGCAGCGCGAGCACCCCTCCGAGCAGCGCGGACAGCACGGTCACCTGGACGGTGACCCACGCACCGTCCAGGATGTTGGAGAGGTTGTCGGTGAAGACGCTCACGATGCGTGCCCGGCTAGCCCTGGCACAGCTCCTCGGCGCTGGTCTCCGCAGCGAGGTCGATCTCTGCCTGGCTCCACCCGAACGGCTCGATGAGCGGGAGGATCTCGCCCGCGTCCCGCATCTCGATCAGCACCCGGTTGAACTCGTCGCGGAACTCCTGGTCCTCGGTGCGGAACACGTAGCCACCGCAGCCGAGCTGCTCCTCGCCGTCGACAGTGTGGATGAACGGCTCGGTGGCCTCGAGGTCCTCGAAGTCCCTGACGTTCCAGTTGACCGTGAAGCTGGTCAGCGCGAACGCATCGATCCGGCCACCGCGGAGCGCGTCGATCAGGCTCGGCGTGTTGTCGAGCACCGTGACGTTCTCGATGCCGACGTCCTCGGCGTGCTGCTCCTCGACCGCGCCGGAGAACACGCCGAGGGTGGCGTCGGCGTCCCGTACCGACTCGTAGTCGCTGAGCCCCATCGGGTTGCCCGCCGGGACCGCCAGTGCCTGCGGTGCGCAGTAGTCGGGGTCGCTGAAGATGACCTGCTCGCACCGCTCAGGCGTGATGAACATCCCGGCCGCGACCATGTCCATCCGTCCGGCGTTGAGCCCTGGGATGAGCCCGCCGAACTCGCTCACGACGCCGTCCATCTCCTCGATGCCGAGCTCGGCGAGCACGGCGCGGGCGACCTCAGGCGCCTCGCCGGTGACGGTGCCGTCGCTCTCAGCGAACCCATAGGGCGCCTCGTTGGCGAAGCCGACCTGGATGAAGCCCTGCTCTCGGGCACGTTCCAGCAGGTTCCCCTCGCCCGTAGTGTCGCCGTCATCGTCACCGCACGCCGACAGGAGTACCGGGCCGCCAAGGGCGACGGCTCCGATGGGTGCTGTTCTTCGTAGGAACGAACGTCGGGTTATCTCACGCCTCATGGGTTTGCCTCCCACCCGCTCCACAAGTTGTCTCATCAGTGCGATCGAGATTACCGAGGGCCGTAGCATTGTCAACATTCCTACGAGGCCGTGAGGAAGCTGTGACCGAGCCGACGAAGCGCCTCGGGTTCTTGTATCCAGGCCATGCCGCCGAGGACGATCTGCCCTACGTCGCCGACCGCTTGGAGCCGGCAGCGGCAGCCGAGGTGGTCCATACCAGCGTTGGTGAGGATGCCCACCGGGTCGACGCGCTGCTTGACCTCGGCGGCGACGCCCGGCTGGCCACCGGTGCAGACGAGCTGCGAGGGCGGGGCATCGCAGCCGTCATCTGGGCCTGTACCAGTGGCAGCTTCGTGTTCGGCTGGGCCGGCGCACGAGCGCAGGCCGGCGAGCTTGGGCGCCGGCTGGGAGTTCCTGCCTCAAGCACGTCGTTCGCGTTCGTCGACGCCTGCCGGGCGCTCGGAGTGACCCGGGTCGCGATCGCCGCGACCTATCCTGCCGACGTCACCGAGCATCTCGTCGCCTTCCTCGGCGATGGCGGCGTGGAAGCGGTAGCAGTGTCCAGCCGCGGGATCACCACTGCCACTGAGGTCGCGACTCTGGGGAAGCGGCCGGTTCGTGATCTCGTCCGGCGCCACGACCATCCGGACGCCCAGGCGGTACTCGTGCCGGACACCGCCCTGCACACGGCGCGCTGGCTGTCCGGGCTGGAGAACGAGGTCGGCAAGCCGGTGCTCACCGCCAACCAGGTGAGCGTCTGGCAAGTCGCCCGGTTGGCCGGTCATCCGGCCGTCGGCAGATCCCTCGGCCGGCTGTTCGCCGCCGAGGGCACCCGATGAGCAGGTCGGTTAAGGGGTGACTCGCGCCTCAATCCGACGTGTTCACGGATCAGGTCCCCATGGTTTCAGATCCTGGACGGCATGCTCGAAGTGCCGGTCGATCGCACGAAGCGCCGTCTCGCGTCCCGCCTTGATCTCGGCGAACAGTTCGCGGTGCTCGCCGACCAGCTCCAGCCGGGCCGGGTAGGCGCGTTCGAGCCGTTGCAGGCACATCCGGGTCTCGACGATCAGCGTGGAGAACATCCGGACCAACCGCTTGCTGCCGGCTGCGGCGACCAGCGTCTCGTGGAATTGCAGGTCGAGGTCGGCGACGACCGACCAGCGGTCGCGCAGCGCTGCCTTCTCCATCCGGTCGAGCAGCCGGTCGATGGTGGCGAAAGCGTCCGAGTTGCCGCGCTCGAGGAGGATCCGCGCCGCGGCCCTCTCGACCGCGCCGCGGGCCAAGTAGATGTCCTCGATGTCGTCTTCATCGAGGGTGGTGACGAAGACGCCGCGGTGGGGTTCGCTGCGCAGCAAGCCCTCCTGGATGAGCCGCTGCAACGCCTCGCGGACGGGCCCCCGGCTGACCCGCAGCCGTTCGGCCAGGCTCGCCTCTCCGAGCTGAGCTCCGGGTGCGAAGCTGCCGTCCATGATGCCACTGCGGATCCGCGCGGCGATGATCGAGGCCGTGGTCGGCCGGCTGACCGGTTCGAGGCTCGGTCCCCAGTTCACAGCAGCCCTTTCGTCCTTGGACCGCACCACGCCTGGCTCGGCCGCCGCGGCGGCGACCACACCCCTGGCCACATCGGTACGGAATTGTAATATTGTCGGCAACCTACAATAGCCTCTTCCGGTTGTTGCATATGCGCCGAAGGGCCGGCCGGGGGTTGGGGATGAACGCGACAGGGGTGCTACTTGACAGGTTCTTTCCTGCGGATGAGTATCTCGCGCGCACCGGCGCGGTACGCACCAACATGGCCGCTCGCGACCTGGACGCCCTTCTGCTGGTCAGCCCGGAGAACATCTACTACCTCGTGGGCCTGAGCCATCAGGGCTACTTCGCGTTCACGTTGCTGTTGTTTCCGCGTGAAGGCCTTCCGCGCGTGGTGACGCGCTCCATGGAATGGGTGACGCTGATGCAGCAGGCGCCAGACGTCGAACACGTCGGCTTCGACGACCACGAGGAGCCTGGGGAAGCCGTGGCTCGAGCCGTTCACGAGGCTGGGTTCGACCGCGCGCGGATCGGTGTAGAGCGCAACACCATGTACTTCCCGCTGCGGGTATGGGACCAGCTACGCGGCGATCTACCGCACGTCGCGTGGGTGGACGCCAGCGACACCGTGGACGAGGTCCGCCTCGTCAAGTCCGAACGAGAGCTCTTCTGTATCCGGCAGGCCGCCGCACTGTCCGACCGAGCGGTTCGGGCCGGTATTAGAGCCGCTGGCGTAGGCATCAACGAGCGGGAGGTCGTTGCGGAGGTCTACCGCTCCATGGTGCTCGGTGGCAGCGAGTATCCGGGGTTCGCACCACTGGTGCGCTCTACCGACATCATCGCGCAAGAGCATGCGACCTGGCGGGATCGGGTACTCACGCCCGGCGACACGCTGCTGCTCGAGCTCTCCGCGTCAGTGCGGCGCTATCACGCTCCGATCACCAGGGTGGTGCATGTCGGCCGGTCGACCGACGGCATCGAGGCGGCGGGCGAGATCACCGTCGAAGGGCTGGAAGCGGTCCGGGCGGCGCTCCGACCCGGTGCGGTGACGGGTGACGTCTACGCCGCGTGGCAGCGGGTTGTCGACCGCGCTCTCGGCCGCGGCCGCTATGAGCGGCATCACTGCGGCTACACCGTGGGCATTGGCTTTCCGCCGAGCTGGGTCGGTGGCAGCACGGTGGTCGGAATCCGTCCGGGAGGCCGGATCGAGGTCCGTGAGGGCATGGTGTTCCACGTGCTGTCGTGGCTGCTGGGCGTTGGCCCAGCCGACTACGGCGTTTCGGACACCGTAGTCGTCACCCCCAACGGCGGCGAGCTACTGACTTCGACGTCCCGTAAGCCCGTCCTGCTCGCCTGAACGGCGCCGCGCGAGGAGTGGTCAGGGTGGTTAGCCGTAACCTGCGCAAGTCAGCGAGTTGCCTGGCCTGACGAGTCCAAGGTGACGATCAGCGCTTGGGCAGCAGCGGGGTGGCCTGCATGGCGGCGGCGTCCTGGAAGGCGAAGTCCTCCGGCTGATCGCGGTAGAGAGCCGCATAGCGCTCGACGCGGTCCCGGTCCAGCTCCACGCCAATCCCAGGCGCGTCCGGCACGGCGAGGCAGCCGTCCACATACGTGGGCGCGCCACCGGCGATGACGTCGTCGGCGAGCAGGGAGGCGTACGACTGGTTCGCGTAGAGGAAGTTCGGTGTCGAGGCGATGACGTGCGTCGCGGCGAAAGCGGCGACGCCTAACTCGCCGAGGCTGTGCTTGACCACCGGCAGCGCCGCGGCTTCGCAGATCCCGGCACCGCGCTTGAGGTTGAGCAGGCCGCCGTCCAGCTGGTTGTCAAGCGAGATGGCGTCGGCGGCGTCCCGTCGGATGCAGTTGAGGACGTCGTACCGGGTCCATGTCGCTTCGTTGGCGAGCACCGGCACACCCACCCGGCTGCGGACGTAGGCCAACGCGTCGAGGTTGCGGCCCGATACCGGTTGTTCTACGAGCTCAAGGTCGTACGGTTCGAGCTCCTGGATGATCCGCACCGCCGCACCGGCCGACCAGGACTCGTTGGCGTCGATCCGGAGCTTGAACCCGGCGCCGCCTCCGGCCCGTGCGGCCTCGACCAGCGCATGGTCCTCGCTTGGATCACCCCACCCGACCTTGAGATACCCGGTGGAGAAGCCCAGCTCGACGGCCTTCGCTGCGGCGGCGTGCACTCCGTCCGGGTCGGTACGGGGAAGGTAGTAGAAGGCTTCGACGCGGTCACGCACCCGGCCGCCGAACAGGTTGACCAGCGGCTGCCCGCATGCCTTCCCGACCAGATCCCAGCATGCCATCTCCACCCCAGCGATGCCCGGGTTGGTGGCACGCACGTGATGCCAGGTGCCGACGACGTCGATCCGTTTGGAGATTCGCTCGATATCGAACGGCGACTCGCCGACGACCAGCCCTTCGACCGACTCCAGCACGGCAAGGACGATCTCCGCGGTGGGGTACGCCCCGGCTTCGCCGAGACCGACCAGTCCCTCGTCGGTACGCAGTTCGATGAGCACGCTGGCCATGCCTTGCCGTCCGCCGTAGGCCCACAGCTCAGGGGAGTGGAACGGGACGGCGACAGGTGTGGTATCCAGTCCGATGATGCGCATGTGGTCCTCCGGCTTTGACGGTACCGGCGGCGGACGATCTGCGGCAGCATGGTGCGGCCCGGCCGTGGAGGTGAGCAGTGGAGCCCGACCATATCGACGACCATGCTGTGCCCCAGCCCCGCGGCGATGTTGCCGTCGTCGACGTCGATGACGAGCTGGTTCTGTACGACCCGGTACGAGACAGCACGCACCGACTCGCCCCCACGGCAGCCGTGGTGTGGCAGTGCCTTGACGGACGGGCGACGCTCGAGGACATCGCCGACGATGTCGTGGTCGTCCAGGGCGGAGATCGCGACGCGGCGGTCACCGCGTTGGTGCAGCACGTACGCCGGTTCGCGCGGGCCGGCCTACTGGTGGGGACCGAGGTAGCCGCGCCTACGCGCGGTCGGGCGACCGTCCGGTCCCGGCCCGATCAGCCCGACAGTGTCGGCCATTTGTCTCTGGTGCCGCCCGACGAGTGCGCCGTCAAGAACCGGGCCGGCTGGGTCGGCAGCGTGGCCGTCGCCGCGGGCGGCCACCTGCTGGGCGTCCGCTGCAACGACGTGGAGTTGTTGGCAGCGCTTGAGAAACTACTGGAGCCAGTGCGGGTCGAGCTGGCAGACCCGCCGCCGAACCTCTCCGTAGGGCTCGGCCGCCGCGGAGGAACCCGGCCGGCGCC
>JASLBX010000398.1 GCA_030146385.1 Jiangellaceae bacterium
CGGCGACCTGGTCACCATGCGCTGGTGGGACGACCTGTGGCTGAACGAGTCGTTCGCCACCTGGGCCAGCGTGCTCGCAGAGGCCGAGGCCACCCGCTGGACGGAGGCGTGGACGACGTTCGCCGTCTCCGAGAAGCTGTGGGCGCTGCGCCAGGACCAGCTGCCGTCCACGCACCCGATCTCGGCCGATATCCGCGACCTCGAAGACGTCGAGGTCAACTTCGACGGCATCACCTACGCCAAGGGCGCCAGCGTCCTCAAGCAGCTTGTCGCCTGGGTGGGACGGGACGAGTTCATCGAAGGCGTGCGCGCCTACTTCGCCGAGCACGCGTGGGGCAACACCTCACTCGCCGACCTGTTCACCCACCTGGAGCGCACGAGCGGCCGGGATCTGTCCACGTGGGGCCAGGAGTGGCTGCAGACAGCGGGGGTCAACACGCTCACTCCGCACGTGGGCGTCGACGAGGACGGGACGTACACCTCGGTGGCCATCGAGCAGACTGCCGCGGAGTCGCATCCCGCGCTCCGGTCGCACCGGATAGCCATCGGGTTGTACGACCGGACGGAGGGCGACGGGGAGTCGACGCTCGTCCGGAGGGATCGGATCGACCTGGACGTCACCGGCGAACGGAGCGAGGTGCCGGAGCTCACGGGGGTCGAACAGCCCGACCTGCTGCTGATCAATGATGACGACCTCACGTTCGCCAAGATCAGGCTGGACGAACATTCGCGGCACACGCTGGTGGCGGACATCGGCGCGCTCGCCGAGTCGCTCCCGCGGGCCTTGTGCTGGACGGCCGCCACCGACATGCTGCGGGACGCCGAGCTGCCGACCCGCGAGTACGTCGAGCTCGTCCTTGGCGGCGTGGAGCGCGAGACCGACATGTCCGTCGTCCAGACCGTGCTCGGGGCGGCGCGGAACGCGATCGACCTATACGCCGATCCCGCCGACCGGCTGCTGCTGGCGTCCCGCTGGTCCAGCGCATTGCACCGGATGGCGCGTGAGACCGATCCGGGCAGCGACCAGCAGCTCGCGTTCGCCCGGGCCTGGGCCTCGTCGGTGGCCAGTGCCGAGCACGTCGAGGAGGTCCGGGCGCTGCTGAACACGACCGACGGCGGCGACGTCCTGCCTGGCCTGACGGTGGACACCGATCTGCGATGGGCACTGCTGCACCGGCTGGTCATCATCGGCGCGGCCGGGGACGGGGCAATCGACGCCGAGCTCGAGCGCGACAACACCGCGGCCGGGCGCAAGCAGGCTGCATATGCCCAGGCGTCCCGGCCCACCGCAGAGGCCAAGGCCGAGGCGTGGGCGAAAGCCGTCGAGTCCGATGAGCTGCCCAACGCCCTGCTGACCGCCACGACCGCCGGCTTCGGCCACCCGGAGCAGCGCCAGCTCGTCAGGGCGTACGTCCCGCTCTACCTCGATGCCGTGCCGAGGGTGTGGGCGGAACGCACGAACGAGTCGGCCCAGACGATCGTGGTTCGGTTGTTCCCAAGGGTGCTCGCCGACGCGGAGACGGCCGAGACCGTTCGTTCCTGGCTGGAATCCGCCGAGCTGCCCTACGCCGCCCGGCGCCTGGTCGTGGAGGGGTTGGCCGACATCGAGCGCGCGCTACGGGCGCAGGCGTGCGACCGTGAGGCCGCCGCGCACGAATCCCTCCCCAGCCCACCATCCTCCCGGTGATCATCGGCACTTTCCGGCTACATAGCCCGGAAAGTGCCGATGATCAGCGGGCTTGTGACGTCACTGCCCGAGAGCGATGCCGTCGCGACGTGGGTCCGCCGCACCGAGCAAGAGGCCACGACCACGGACTTCGATAGCGGTAAGGCCGCTACGCAGCGCCGCGGTTCGCGCGCAAGGATGGTCTCGCGCGTTGAGCTCGTCGATGAGTAGGGCCGCCGGTGTGCCGGCCTCCAGTTCGGACGGTGGACCAATGACGCCGCTGCAGTTGCTGGTGATCTGCTGGCCGCTGTAATGGTCTTGGCGGATCGCCGCGCCAGGGCCCATCCGGTCGACAAGGGTGCCGACGAGTGTCTGGGTGACGAAGTCGGGGATCGGCCCGCCGCCCGCGGCCCCGACCACGAGCCGCAGCTCATCGCCGGTGCGGTCCAGCACGATCGTCGGGGCCATCGAGGTGCGGGCCCGCTTCCGCGGCTCCATGACGTTCACCGGCTTGCCGGGAGAGATCGAGGTGAGCGCGGTGAAGTTCGTCTGCACGTTGTTCAGAATCATGCCCCGCGCTTCCATCTGGGCACCGAACGTCGTGTTGACCGTTGTCGTCATCGCCACCGCGTTGCCCTCGGCGTCGACGATGCTGACATGGCTGGTCTCGTCGGCCCCTTCGGTGTCTACGGTCGTCGCGTCGTCCGCCCCGGGAGGCAGTCCGGGCTCGACCGGATGGATGGCCGTGTCGGGCGAGAACAGGGAGAAGCGTTCGTCGAGGTAACCGTGGTCCAGCAGGCCGTCGACCGGGACCGGGTGGAAGTCGGGATCACCGACGTATTCGCGGCGATCGAAGTTCGCCAGCCGGCTGGCCTCGATCGACAGGTGGTAGCGCTCGATGGAGTCGGGCTTGGTCTTCGCCACGTCGCCGCGCTCGAGGAATCCGAGCATGTACAGCACGGTCACACCGCCGAATGCGGGCGGCGCCGAACTGCACACGACGAGGCGCAGCGTGTTGTCGCATACCGGGTCGCGCTCGTGCGCCTCGTACTCCGCGAAGTCGTCCACCGTGACCAGACTTGGGATCACGACAGGCCCCTCGTCGTCGCCAACCAGTTTGAACGGTCCTTCGGTCGCGCGCTCGACGATCGCCGGCGCGATGGTGCCCTCCGGGTTATAGAACACGTCCGCCCCGCCGTCGCGAACCTCTTCGAGCACCTCGGCCAGCTCCGGGTTGAACAGCATCGTCCCGACCGGCTTCGGCTGGTCACCGTCGCAGTAGCGGGCGTTCAGATCGGGGTAGGCGCAGCGCGGTCGGCCACTGGCGTTGGCGCCCAGGACGTCGTTCATATAGGGCGGCATGGGGAATCCGCTGTCCGCGAGTGTGATGGCATCATCGAACAGCTCATTCCATGCCAGGCTGCCGTGCTCGTCGTGGAAGTCCGCGAGCACCTGCACGGTGCCCGGCACTCCGAAGGCCCGGCCGGTCGCCGATACCTGGCTCGGGAACCGGTTGATGCCGAGCTCTGCACGTTCTGCGTCGGTGGGGTCGCGCAGGTTCTCAGTCACGGTGCTCGGTGCCGCGGACAGGCCCTCATAGAACTGGACGTCGCGGCCATCCGCGTCCCAGTAGGTAATCAGCGTTCCGCCGGCGAGCCCGGACGCCTGCGGCTCGACGACCGCGAGCGCCATCTGGACGGCGACGGCGGCGTCTGCGGCGCTGCCCCCGCGAGCTAGGACCTCACAACCGGCTTGGACCGCTGAGGGATGCGCGGCTGCGACCATGAACCGGACCCCGCGCGCGTCGGCAGCCGGGTGCCCGGCAGGAAGCTCGCAAGCTGCGTCGGCAGGCGGGGTGGCGGCCTCGGCGACCCCGGACGGCTGACTGGCGCCCCCGGCAACAAGTCCGGTGACGAGCGTTAGAGCGACTGGAACAAGCGACCACTTGGAGCGCGACATAACGGCATCATCAGCCTCTAGCCGGGGGACGCCCACAATGTAGAACGACTCTGTGAACGCGTCAACGGCCTACCCCGAGCCCTTGATCATCGGAGGTCACCAGAGGGGTGGGTGGGTAGCACTCCACGGCTGGGCGGACTCAAGCTGGGCCGCCAGCGCGAGCAGCGTCTCCTCGCCTCCGAGTTGCGGGGCGCCCAGCATCACGCCCACCGGCAGCGTGCTGCCGCCCACTTCGGCCCGGTGCAGCGGCAGGCTGATCGCCGGCCAGCCGGTGAGATTCCAGACGCTCGTCCAGGGCGTGAACTCGCATTGACCCTGGAAGTCGGCGGCCGGGTCGTCGTCGTTGCGCAGCTCGCCGACCTTGGCCGGTAGCCGCGCCAGGGTCGGCGACAGAATCACGTCGAACTCCTCCCACGCACGGCCAGCCAGTCTCGTTGCCTCCTGGATGCCCGACATGGCCCGCGCATACTCCAGCCCACTCACGTCCCGGCCCTTCTCGCGGAGCCACCTGGTCAGCGCGACCAGGACCTCCTCACGCTCCTCCGGCACCGGAACCGAGAGCGCGAGCACCGCCCAGATCGCCTCGAACGACGTCCACCAGTCGGCGGTGAAGGGTACGGGCGCCGGCTCCACGTGGTGGCCGAGCGAGGCGAGCAGCGAAGCCGTCGCGGCAACGGCATCCAGGCACGCCCGGTCGACCGTGGCCGCGTCGACGATCACCGGCGCGTTCAGGACGCCGATCCGAAGCGGCGCCGGCTCGGCCTCACACGCACCCAGGAAGCTTGTGCGGGGCGGCGGCAGCCGGTACGCATCCCCCGGCCAGGGCGCGCTCAGGACATCGAGCAGCGCCGCCGTATCACGAACGTCTCTCGTGAGCACACCGGTCGCGGCCAGCGCGGCGCCGTCCACCGAATACGGGCCCGGACTGACCCGTCCGCGGCTCGGTTTGAGCCCGACCACCCCGCATGCGCTCGCGGGAATGCGAACCGACCCACCCCCGTCCGATCCGTTCGCGGCCGGGACGATGCCCGCCGCGACGGCAGCAGCCGAACCGCCGCTGGAGCCGCCGGCGGACCGGCTCAAGTCCCACGGCGTGCGAGCGGGAGCCGCGATGTCGGGCTCGGTGTAACACGGCAGCCCGAACTCCGGCGTCGTGGTTTTTCCGATCATCAGCGTGCCGGCCTGCCGAAGCAGCGTCACCACGCCGTCGTCGACGTCCGCGACCTGATCCGCGAACGCGGCGCTGCCCATCGAGCACGGCACGCCGGCCACCCGTGTCAGGTCCTTGATCGGGCACGGGATGCCCAGCAGCGGCGGCAGCGTCTCCCCGGAAGAAATCATCGCCTCGGCGGCCCGCGCCTGCTCGAGCGCAAGGTCCGGGGTCAGCGTGACGAACGCACCGACCTGCGCTCCGAGCCGCTCAGCGCGCGCAAGCGTGTGGTTCACGACCTCGACCGGTGACACTTCGCGGTGCTGGACGGCCGTCGCCAATTCGAGGGCGGTCAGCTCATGCAGCTCGGCCACGTCCCGAACCTACCTGCTGCCGGAAGTGTGGCGAGGGCTCAGCCGCGCCAGGCCGATACCAGCGCGGTGGCGCGCCGCTCCAGCTCGTCCCAGTCGCCGGCGGCGACCGTCTGCTGGTCGACCAGCGCGCTGCCCACGCCGACACCGACCGCGCCTGCGGCCTTGAACTCCGGGATGGTCTCGGCGTTCACCCCACCGGTCGGGACGATGCGGAGGTCCGGCATCGGGGCCAGCACCTCACGGATGTAGCGCGGGCCGAGCACGGACGCGGGAAACAACTTGACGTAGGCCGACCCGGCCCGGTGTGCGGTATCGAGCTCCGTCGGAGTGAACGCGCCGCACACAACCGGCACTCCGGCCTCCTTCGCGACGCGGACGACATCGAGATTCGTCGTCGGGGTCACGAGGTACTCCACCCCGGCGGCGATCGACTCGCGCGCCTCGTCGGGCGTCCGTACCGAGCCCATGCCCACGCTGAGCCCGTCCAGCCCGGCGTCGCGCATGGTGGCGACCGCATCGAGCGCACCCGATGTGGTGAGCGTGACCTCGATCAGCCGAATGCCGCCCCGATGCACCGCCGACGCCACCGGGGCGGCGGAGCTCGCCTCGGGTAAGCGCACAATTGCGATCACCGGCACGCTGGCCATGGCTGCATCGAACGTCGTCTGCTGTCGCACCTCGGTACTCATCACGCTTGAGGCTACCGGCAGGGTTGACCAGTCAGAACGCTTCCCCCGGCGTGGGAGCTACAGTCACGACAGCGGCCGGGCAGGAGGTGGTGATGACCGAGTTCGACTACGACGTGGTGGTCGTCGGTTCGGGGTTCGGCGGCTCCGTGGCGGCGCTCCGGCTCACTGAGAAGGGCTACCGCGTGCTCGTCATCGAGGCCGGCCGGTGGTTCACCCGCGAGACCTTGCCCCGTACGTCCTGGGACCTGCGATCGTTCCTGTGGGCGCCTCGCCTCGGGTGCTACGGCATCCAGCGGATCCACCTGCTCCGCAATGTCGTCGTGCTCGCCGGCGCCGGCGTCGGAGGTGGGTCGCTGAACTACGCCAACACCCTGTACGAGCCGCTGGACGAGTTCTACGACGATCCCCAGTGGCGCGAGATCACCGAATGGCGGGCCGAGCTGGCGCCGTACTACGACCAGGCCAAGCGGATGCTCGGCGCGCGCACCAACCCCACCGTCACACCCGCGGACGAGCAGATCCGCGCAGCGGCCAAGCGGCTCGGCGTGAACCATACGTTCACGCTCACCCCCGTCGGGGTGTTCTTCGGGGACGAACGGGACGCCGGAGGCGGGGCGGCGCGCGTCCCACCCGGTAAGGAGATCGACGACCCTTACTTCGGCGGCGCCGGCCCGGCCCGGAGTGCCTGCGTCGAGTGCGGCTCGTGCATGACCGGCTGCCGGTACGGCGCCAAGAACATGCTGATCGAGAACTACCTGCATCTGGCCCAGGCGGGCGGCGCGCAGATTCAGGCGATGACCACGGTGACGGCGGTGCGCGAGCGACCGGGCGGGTATGACGTGGAGGTGCGACCGACCGACGGCCCGCGACGCGCCCGGCGGACCATCACAGCCGGCCAGGTAGTGCTCGCGGCCGGCACTTACGGAACGCAGTTGCTGCTGCACGCGATGCGCGACGGTGGCGTCCTGCCCCGGATTTCGGGCCGACTGGGCAGCTTGACGCGGACCAACTCGGAAGCGCTGGTAGGGGCGTCGACGTACCGGTCCGAGACCGACTTCACGCAGGGCGTAGCGATCACGTCGTCGATGTACCCCAACCCCCGCACGCACGTCGAGCCGGTCCGGTACGGCAAGGGCTCGAACGCCATGGGGCTGCTCTCGGTGCCGTTCCAGGTCCCTGGTGGACGGCGGACTCCCCGCTGGCTACGCCACCTCGGCCTCATCGCGCGGCATCCGGTGACGTTCGTCCGGACGCTCGCCCTGCTGCCGCGCTGGTCAGAGCAGACGATCATCGTGCTGGTCATGCAGTCGCTGGACAACTCGTTGCGCGTCTCGCGCAAGGGTGGCCGGTTCGGCGGGCGCGGGCGGCTCACGTCCCGCCAAGGCCACGGCCAGCCGAACCCCACGTGGATCCCCGAGGGCCAGCAGGTCGCGGCACTACTCGCGGAGGCGATCGACGGCACGCCGGGCAGCACGTGGGGCGAGATGTTCGACATTCCGATGACGGCGCATTTCCTGGGCGGCTGCCCGATTGGACGGACGCCCGACGAAGGGGTCATCGATCCGTATCACCGGCTCCACGGGTATCCGGACATTCACGTGGTCGACGGCTCGGCGGTGTCGGCCAATCTCGGTGTCAATCCCTCGCTGACCATTACCGCGCAGGCGGAGCGGGCCATGGCGATGTGGCCGAACAAGGGCGATCCCGATCCACGGCCGGCGCAGGGCGCGCCGTACCGCCGCGTCGCCGCCGTCCAGCCGCGCAACCCGGCTGTGCCGGACGGCGCCTACGGCGCGCTGCGGCTGGCACACACGAACGTGCGCCAGGCCGAGTGAGATGATCGACGGATGACCGACGCTCTGTGGCCACCCGCTCCGGCGCCGTTGGGCGGCACCCGCCCGGACGTGGTGGGATTCGGCGAAGCACTTGTCCTGTTGCAGCCGCCGGTCGGCGCGTCCCTCGCAACGACTCCTGTGGTCGAGGTGCACGTCGCGGGAGCCGAGCTCAACGTCTGTGCCGCCGTGGCCGCTCTCGGCGGCTCGTCCGTACTGTGCACGCGGCTCGGGGACGACCCCCTCTCCCAGCATGTGGTCGACGGCGCCGACCGGCTGAGCGTCCGCGTGGCCGCCGACCGGGATCCGAACCGTCCGACCGGCGTCTATTTCAAGGACGTCCGGGACGACGGCGCCAGGCACGTCTACTACTACCGGTCGACGTCTGCGGCGGCTGCGATGACTCCCGAGGACGCCGAGCGGGGTCTGGCGCTGCTGCCGCGTGCGGTTGTGGTGTCGGGGCTGACGGCGGCGCTCGGGCCGGGACCCGCTGCTCTGGTGAGGCACGTGGGCTTGACCGCCCGCGACCACGGAGCAGCGCTGGTCGTGGACGTCAACCTCCGCCCGCAGCTAGGCAGGCTGGACGCTGTGCACGACGTGCTGGCGGACCTGCTTCCACACGCCGGTCTGCTCATCGTCGGTACGGACGAGTCCGAGCGGCTCCTCGGGTCGTCCGACCCCGAGAAGGTCGCCAGGGCGGCGCTTAACGCCGGGTGCCGCGAGGTCGTCGTCAAGGCCGGCGCCGATGGGTGCTGGTGGGTCGATAGGGACGGGACGCCCCGCCACGAGCCGAGCGCGGCTGCCGACGTCGTCGATCCGGTGGGCGCCGGTGATGCGTTCACGGGTGGATACCTGTCCGCGCGGCTGTCCGGGGCGGATGCGGGCGCTGCCGCTAGGCTCGCGTCCGTGCTCGCCGCGAGAGTGATCGCCAGAACCGGCGACACGGCCGGGCTACCGGACCAATCTGAGGGCCGAAGACTGCTTGACGATCTATGTTTGTGACGCCTTCACGCGGCGATGGGTGAAGGATAGGGTGTGACGCCGAAGAGGCCGGAGGAACGTAAACCCATGACAACGCCGCCATCGGATCCGTTCGAGACGCCGGACGACAACCAATCGGCGCAGCCGCCGCGGTACGGCGACACACCACGGCCAGGGCAGACACCTCCACCTCAACCAGGGCAGACGCCTACGCCGTATCCCGGCCAGACACCGCCTCCCGGCCAGGCGCCACCTCCGGGCCCCGCCGGGCAGTACGGGCAACCGCCCGGCCACCAGCCCTACGGGCAGCCACCTGCCAAGCCGGAGCCGCCTTCGTCGATCTTGACGGCGGTCAAGCTGATGTACGCGGGCGCCGTCCTATCCCTGCTCTGGACGCTGCTGGTGCTGCCGCAGCGGGACGTGCTCCGCGACGCGCTGGACGATCAGGACCTCGACATGACGGCCAGCGAGCTGGACTCGCTGATCAACGCTGTGATCGGTGCGATGGTCGTGGTGGGTCTGATCACTGTCGGTCTGTGGATTCTGATGGCCCGGACGAACCGCAACGGCAGGTCGTGGGCGCGAGTTGTCGCCACCATCCTGGGTGCGATCGCCATCCTCGTAGGACTGCTCGGCCTGCTCCAAGTCGACGCCATCGGCCTGGTGATGAACCTTGCCCTGATCGTGCTGGCCGTGTGGATCCTGGTCCTGCTGTATCGCCGCGAGTCCAGCGAGTACTACAGCGCGGTCTCGCAACCGCCGCGGTATTGAGGGGCAGCGCCTGTGACCGACACGCCACAGCACCCACCGCCCGAGGGTGAGCAGCCCTCGCGGTCGGACCGTGAGCTGGCCGGGCCGCCGTCGTCCCTGCTCGCCGCGGTCAAGCTGATGTATGTGGGGGCCGGCTTACAGGCGCTGGCCCTGGTCTTCAGCTTCGCCGCCCGGGTCGAGTTGCGCGAGCAGATCGCCGACGAGCAGCCCGAGCTGACCGCCGATCAGGTCGAGCGGGCGATGAACATCCAACTGCTGAGCGTCGCGATCGTGGACATACTCGCAATTGCGATGTGGATCTGGATGGCGCAGACCAACCAGCGGGGGCTCGAGTGGGCTCGCATCGTCGCCACCGTGCTGGCACCGCTCAACATCGCGTTCACGCTGTTCAGCCTGTCGCAGGCGGCGGGCGTGGCGATCATCGTCCGCTTCCTGACCATCGCGCTGTCGGGAGCGATTCTCTTCCTGCTGTACCGGCCGGACTCGACCGCCTTCTACAAGGCGATCACGACGCGAAGTCGCCCGCTCCCGCCGCCGGCGGCCGAATGAGCATTACGAGGGTTCTCCGACCGATGCCGATCTTACAAGCGACGTATACGTGGGGATTACCCAATTAACGTGGTCATTGAGGCGGCGTCGCCGAGGAGGCCGTCCCGGTGGGCGATCGCGGCAGCCTCGACCCGGCTGCTCGCACCCAGCTTGGCCAGGATGTTCGAGACGTGGACGCTCGCCGTCTTTGCGCTGATGAACAGCTCGTCCCCGATCTCGCGGTTGCTGCGGCCGGCGGCGACGAGCCGGAGCACCTCTAGCTCGCGGGGGGTCAGCCCGGCGGGAGCACTCACCTGATCGAGAAGCCGGACGCCAGCCCGGCGCGCGAGGTCGCCGACCCACTGCTGGATCAGGCCGGCACCGAGCTTGCTGCACCATGCGGCGGCCTCACGTAGCACGTCAGCCGCCTCGGCGCGGGTGCCCGCGGCGATCAGCACCTCACCCAGCCGGTAGCGCGCGTACGAACGGAGGTGCACTGGACCCTCAGCGGCATCGACCGCGGCAACGGCGCCGCGCCACCGGTCGACTGTGCCGCCGGTGTCGTCCGTCAACTCGGCCTCGATCACCGAGCGCCACATCGGTGCGTTACCCCAGTCGCCAATCGCGACGATTGCGGACCGGACGTAGTCGACGTCCGCTGCGGGCGCGGGCTGGCCGTCGCGCTGCTTCAGGCTGAGCACCTGGGCGGCCGCGGCCAGGACCGGCAGCAGGTAGCCCGCACTCGCCGCGATAGGTCGCGCGGCGA
>JASLBX010000427.1 GCA_030146385.1 Jiangellaceae bacterium
TGTCGATCTTCGACAAGGAACCCACGGGCGGCTTCGAGATCCAACTGCGCGGCTATGACAAGGTCCAGGTAGAGCAGCACATCCGCAACATGGAGTCTGCGATCGCGACCTTACGCAAGAAGAACACCGAGCTGGACAAGGCGGTCCAGCGGTTGCGGGCCGAGAACGCGGAGTCGGCGACCAAGCTTCGCCAGCTCGAACAGATGGAGCAGCCTACCTACGCCGGTCTCGGCGCCCGTATCGAGCACTTGCTCCGGGTAGCCGAGGAGCAGGCGAACGAGCTGGTCGGGCGGGCCGACGCCGAGGCGACCGAGATGCGTGCCGAGGCACGCATGGACGCTCAGGAGATGCGCGCGGCAGCCGAGAACGACGCCGCCGAACTCCGGGCCAACGCCAAGCGCGAGGCGGACGAACTGATCGGCGAGGCGAGCCGGGAGGCCGAGCAGCGCCGCCAGGCCGCGCAGCGCGAAGCCAGCTCCCTGGTCGAGAGCGCCGAGCGTGAGGCTACCAAGATCCGCACCAACGTCGAGCACGAGGCCGCCGAGGCACGGTCCAAGCTCGACCAGGAGCTCGACCGCAAGCAGGCCATCGCCGACCGCGAGGTCCAGGAGACCCGGGCCAAGCTCCGCGCCGAGATCGCCGAGCAGAAGAAGCAGGCGGTTCGCGACATCGAGCGCGACATCGCCGAGAAGCAGGCCGAGCTTGCCGATCTGCGGGTCCGCGTCGACCGCGAGGTGCACGACCTCGAGTCCGAGCTCAACGCCCGCCGCCAGGAAGCCGAAGCCGAACTCGAAGACCGCCGGAAGAAGGCCGACAAGAGCACTCAGGAGCTCATCGAAAAGGCCGAGGCGAGGGCCAAGGCGGCCGAAGCCCGCGCCAAGGCCGAGGACGAGCGGTCGGCCAAGGTCAAGCGCGAGACGGACGAGCAGGCCAAGGCGCTGGTCGACAACGCCAAGCGCAACGCCGAGCAGATCGTCGCCGACGCCAAGGCGAAGGCCGACTCCACGGTGAGCGAGGCCAAGAAGGAAGCCGCCCGGATCAAGTCCGAGGCCCAGCACATCGCCGAGGACTACAACCGGCAGGCTGAGGCCGCTCGCGCCACGCTCAACCAGCTCAAGAGCATGCTCGGGTTCGAGCCGCAGCGGCCGGCGGTCGGCTCGGCGAACGCCGACGAGGACGTCGTCGATGCCGAGGTCGTCGAGGACGACAAATAATCGATCTTGAGACAATCCACAGCGTACGACGTTGTGGATTGTCTCAAGATCGCTAGACGTGCCGTAGGACGTCACGCAGGGCGCCGGTCACCGCGGCGGGGTTCTCCACCGCCGACAGGTGGCCGGCGCTCGGTATCACGTAGACCGGCGCCTCCGGCGAGAACGCCTGCGCCATGGCAATCGCATCGTCGTGCGGTGAGAGCTTGTCCTGCTCCCCCACGACTACGAATCCAGGCACGTCACTCGATCGCAGCGTCTCGAATGACGACGGCCGGGCAGCGATGGCTCGTTGCGCCCAGGCAGCCGCCTCGGGGTTCACGGTATCAAGCCAGGCCGTGACCTGCTCGACGGTGTCCGGACGGCTCTTCCTGGTGTCCTCCGCGAGCAGGCTCTCCAGCATAGGGTGTAGCGCCGCCGGGCCCTCCTCGAGCACTGCACGCGCGACCCGCTCCCGGTTCGCCCGGGCGTCCTCACCGTCGGCGCCGACCTTGGTATCCATCAGCACGACCGCAGACACCCGCTCGCGATGGCGGCGCAGCATGGCCATCACGACGTACCCGCCCATCGATATCCCACCGAGTACGCACGTCCACACGCCGAGCCGGTCCAGAACGGCGAAGACATCGTCGGCCATCACGTCGAGGGACGGCTCATCGTCGCCCGGGCCGGGCGAGTCGCCGAACCCACGAAGATCTGGGACGATCACCCGCGCCCGGTCGGACAGGCCGGTCAGTTGATCGGCAAACATGGTCCGCGACAGCGGAAACGCATGCAACAGCACCAGCGGCGGGCCCGAGCCGGCCTCGTCGTAGGCGAGTTCGACGCTCACTCGTCCCGCTCCGGTCCGGGCACGGGCACGTCCGCGAACGCCGCCACCGTCCGGTCCGCGTAGGCGCTGGTGTCCGCCGTTTCGATCGGCCCGTCCCACGTCGTCGGCAGCGGGGCACGTTCCGGCGCGACCCGGCTCACGATCTCGTCCAGAACGCGCTCGGCGTGCCCGACCCACAGATGCTTGGCTCCCTCGACGGCCACCAGCTCGGCCTGTGGCACCCGGGCGAACCGCTCGCGCGCCTCCGGCGGGCGTAGGTAGTCGTCGAACTCGGGGATCAGCGCCACCAGCGGACGTCCATCATCGGCCCACGCGTCCAGCTCGTCGTTGGTCGAGTGCCGCAGCGGCGGCGACAGCAGAATAGCCCCGAGGACGACGGGATCGAGGCCGTACATCAGCACGAGGTCGGTCCCGAACGACCAGCCGACCAACCAGATGTTGGGCAGATCGTGGAAGTCGGCGTACTCGATGGCCGCCGCCACGTCGTACCGCTCACCGCGGGCGTTGTCGAACGAACCCTCGCTGGTGCCCTGGAGGCTGGACGTCCCGCGCGTGTTGAACCGCAGCACCGCGATGTCGGCGAGCGCCGGAAGGCGCCAGGCAGCCTTGCGGTAGAGGTGGCTGTCCATCATCCCGCCATGGGTCGGCAGCGGGTGGAAGCAGACGAGCGTCGCCACCGGATCCGACTCCGGCGGCAGCGCCAGTTCGCCGACGAGGTCGAGCCCGTC
>JASLBX010000247.1 GCA_030146385.1 Jiangellaceae bacterium
CCTCCCTGGCCGCATCGACGTCGGAGGTGGTCGCGTCCTCGGCGAGCCACAGGCCATCCGCACCCGCCGTGACCGCCGCACCGGTCAACCAGGGCGTGCCGCTGACGTCGACGACGACGGGACGGCCGGCCCGCTCGCGGACCTCGCGGACCAGGGCCAGGTCGAGCGCCGGCCGGTCGGCGCCGTACCGGCGGCTGCCGCCCTCGGCCAGGACGATGCTCTCGGTACCTCCCGTACGCACGTACTCGACGGCGGACAGCCACTCCTCGACGGTGCAGTGCGGGCCACGGTGGATCACGACGGGCAGGCCGGTCGATCCGACGGCGGTGAGCAGCCGGAAGTCCTGCATCCAGTCGCCGCCGACCACGAGTCCGTCGGCATACTCGCAGGCGGCCGGCAGGTCGGCCGCTGAGAACGGCTCGACCAGCAGTGGTGCCGCCGACAGGTCGCGTACGTCGCGCAACGCCTCGGCGGCGTCGACCGTGCCGTGGTGGCGGCGGAGTGTGACCTGGACGAGCTCGGCGCCTCGGCGCGGGCCGGCGATGACCGGCAGGCTGGGCCCTCCGATGACCTGCGTCCCGATCCGGACGCTGCGGTGTTCGACGGAGGATGACTCCTCGACTGGTGTGCTCACGGGGTTCTCCTTGTGGCGATCCGGTGGCCGACCCCGATGTCCGCACTGACCCGAGCCGGCCGCTCCTACGACAAAAGGCCCCAGGCAACGCCTGAAGCCTTCAAGCCGACTCGGATGGTGTGTGCGTCAGGTCGCGTCGACCACGCCGGCCACCCGAGCCGGCTTGGTAAACGCGAAATAGGTCTGTCGCACGAGCAGTACGGTACGCGGACGGCGCCGCTCCCGTCCAGATCCGCAAGACGTCCGTCTCGCTTTCTGGGACGCTCGGCGCCAGGCGGTGCTAACGATCAGGTGCGGAATGCGGGACGATGGCCCAGGTCACACGCACGCCACCGCACCTGATCCATTGCTGTCCGCATTCTGATATGCGATCAGATGATGACTCGCCGATGAAACAGCTGGTCGCCGCGCGAAACCCCACCTGATCGATCAGCTCGGGGCGATCAGGTGACACACATCGGCGATCAGGTGGCCAACAGGTCGAGGGCGTACTGCAGGTCGGACGGGTAGGGCGACTCGAATTCCTGCCACTCCCCTGTGGCCGGGTGCTCGAGTCCCAGCCGCACGGCGTGCAGCCATTGACGGGCCAGCCCCAGCCGGGTGGCCAGCACCGGATCGGCGCCGTACGTCAGGTCGCCCACGCACGGGTGGCGCAGCGCGCTCACGTGCACCCGGATCTGGTGGGTCCGGCCGGTCTCTAGGTGGATCTCCAGCAGGCTCGCCGCCGCGAAAGCCTCCAGAGTCGAGTAATGCGTGACGCTCGGCTTGCCACCAGCCACGACGGCCCACCGGTAGTCGTGCGTTGGGTGCCGGTCGATCGGGGCGTCGATGGTGCCCCGCAACGGGTCGGGATGGCCCTGGACGAGCGCGTGGTAGACCTTGTCGACCGTCCGATCGCGGAACTGGCGCTTGAGCGAGGTGTAGGCCCGCTCGGATTTGGCGACCACCATGACCCCGCTCGTACCGACGTCGAGGCGGTGGACGACGCCCTGCCGCTCGGCGGCCCCGCTGGTGGACACCCGGAAACCCGCGCCGGCCAACCCGCCGACGACCGTCGGCCCCGTCCAGCCCGGCGACGGATGCACCGCGACCCCGACCGGCTTGTCCACCACTACAACGTCCGCGTCGTCGTGAATGATCCGCATGCCCTCGACGTGCTCCGGCACGACGTGCATCGGCGCAGGCGGCGGGGGCAGCTCCACGTCCAGCCAGGCGCCGGCCCGCACCCGGTCAGACTTGGCCGGGGGCGAACCGTCCACCAGCACGTGCCCGTCGGCCACCAGCTCTGCCGCCTTGGTCCGGGACACGCCGAACATGCGCGCCAGAGCGGCGTCCAGGCGTTCTCCGTCCAGCCCGTCCGGAATCGGCAACGACCGCCGGTCGGTCAATCCCGCCCGCCCGCGGCTGGTTCGGCCCCGGAGCCGTCAAGTGTGACGCCGCGCAGGCTCAAGATCGCAATCAGCACGGCGCCGCCGACGACGGCTGAGTCCGCAATGTTGAACAGCGGCCAGTTCGGCAAGTCGATGAAGTCGACGACATGCCCGCGCATCGGCCCCGGTTCGCGGAACAGGCGGTCGATGAGGTTTCCGAGCGCCCCGCCCAGCATGCCGCCGAGCGCCACCGCCCAGGGCACGCTGGTGAGCCTGCGGGTCATTCGCAAGATCACGCCGATGACCACCATCACGATGACGGCCAGCACCACGGTGAAGTTCACGCCCAGCCCGAACGCCGCGCCCGGGTTCCGGATGAGCCGCAACTGTAGAAGGCCGTCGATGACCGGAACGATCCGCCCGTCACCCAGCCACTCGACGGCCATGATCTTCGTAGCCTGGTCGAGGACCACGATGATGGACGCAACCACAGCAAGGACGCCGGCCCGCCGGCGCCCACTGGTCTCAGTGATCTCGGCGTCGCTGCTCAGCGACGCTCCTCCCGCTCCTTGCATGTCATGCACAGTGTCGCACGAGGGAACGCCTGCAACCGAGCCTTGCCGATCGGGTTGCCGCACCGCTCGCAGATGCCGTACGTGCCGTCGTCGATGCGGGCAAGCGCACGTTCGGTCTGGCCGAGGATCTCCCGATGGCTCGCGGCCAGCGACATCTCATGTTCGCGCTCGAAGGTCTTCGAGCCGGTGTCGGCCTGGTCTTCGCCGCCGGTGTCTGCGCTGTTGCGCAGCATCTCGGCGATGTCGTCCTCAGCATCACTGATCTCCGCGCGGAGGCGAGGCGCTTCGAGCTCGAGGAGCTCACGCACCTCTGCCAGCTCGGCTTCTGTCCACGGGCTCTCGTCCGCACGGACGGCGAGCTGCTCGGGCGCGGCCTTGCGGGCCGACTTCTTGGCCGACGCCTTGCGTGCGGGACCCTTGGTTGCTGCCTTCTTCGCAGGAGTCTTCTTGGCCGGCGCTTTTGCCGTCGTCTTCTTCGCTGGCGCCTTTGCCGCTGCCTTCTTGCCAGCCGCCTGCTTCGCGGGCGCTTTCTTCGCGGGCGCCTTCTTGGC
>JASLBX010000435.1 GCA_030146385.1 Jiangellaceae bacterium
TCCTGCCAGCCGGCCGGAACCGGAACGACAGGGAGCTTGGCCATCTGGCGAACGGTCAGCAGCATCAGGTCGTGGAACTGGGTGGCGCGGAGCGTCGTCCACGGGAGTCCCGAGTCGGCGATGATGAGCTCCGAGGCTCGCTTGGCCGCGAAGTACCCGAACATCGCGCGATCGACCCGGCTGGTCACCGGGATGCGGTCGGCGCCGACGACCGAGATGTACACCAAGTGCGGCGAGCCGGTCCGCCGAGCGGCCTGAACCAGGTTGCGGGCCTTCTCGTCGTCGCCCTTGTTGCTGCCCGCAAGGTGGACGATCGTCTGAACCCCGCCCAGGGCTGCTTCGATGCCTTCGCCGGTGGCCAGGTCGCCTGTGACGTATTCAATACCGGGGACGGATTCGCGGTCGTGCCGGCTCAGGACTCGCAGCTCGCACCCCTTGTCCTGGAGCATCGGTACAAGCGAGCTGCCAAGGGTCCCGGTGCCACCGGTGATCAGAATCGGCTGAGTCACTGTGCTCTCCGTTTCATTGTTGGGCAGGATCTACTGGTGTGACACCGTGCGTCGAAGGAATGTGACCGATGGACCAGCAAGTGCTCTCAGCTGAGCGGTTCGAGGAGTTTCGGCCCCACCTGCGGGGAGTGGCGTACCGGATGCTCGGCTCGCTCAGTGAGGCCGACGACGCCGTCCAGGAGAGCTGGCTCCGGGTGAGTCGCGCCGATACCGGCGAGGTGGAGAACCTCGGCGGGTGGCTGACGACGGTGGTGGCGCGGGCTTCCTTGAACATGCTCCGCTCCCGGGAGCGGCGGCGCGAAGACCCGCTGGACGTACGAGTGCCCGATCCCGTTGTCGGACGCGCCGAAGGAGGCGATCCAGAGCACGAGGCAATGCTGGCCGACGCGGTCGGGCTGGCCATGATGGTCGTCCTGGACACGCTGACGCCGGCCGAACGGCTGGCGTTCGTGCTGCACGACATGTTCGCCGTGCCGTTCGATGAGATCGCCCCGATGATCGAGCGTTCACCGGCCGCGACACGGCAGCTCGCAAGCCGCGCCCGGCGCCGCGTCCGCGAACAGGCACC
Source organism: Jiangellaceae bacterium (assembly GCA_030146385.1). GTDB lineage: Bacteria > Actinomycetota > Actinomycetes > Jiangellales > Jiangellaceae > JASLBX01. The sequence continues at coordinate 1,078 of JASLBX010000435.1, forward strand.
GAAGCCCGACCCGGATCTCTCCCGTCAGCGAGAGGTCGTCAATGCTTACCTGTCCGCCGCTCGGCACGGCGACTTCGACGCGCTTGTCGGCGTCCTTCATCCGGACATCGTGCTGCGGTCCGACGGCGGAAAGGTCCGCGCCCGGTACACCGCCGTGCTTCGTGGGGCGCAGGAAGTGGCCGGGCAGGCCGTCGAGGCCGCGAGGCGGCTGGCGCCGTTCGCGCAGCCGGCGCTGGTCAACGGCGCCGCCGGCGTGGTCACGGTGGCCGGCGGGCGGGTGGTGTCTGTCATGGCCTTCACCGTCGTTGACGGCAAGGTCGCTGCGATCGACGTCCTCGCCGACCCCGAACGGCTGGCCGGCCTCAACATACCGACGTAGATCCAGAAGCCGGTGAGGTGGGAACACTTACGACAACTACGTCCGTGACGACAGAGCCCAGAAGGGATCGTCGAGTGCCTATCTACGCCGATCACGCCAGCCGTCGCTCCCGCCAGATCATCGCAGACGTGCTGGGGGTGATGTGGTGTGTTGCCGCCGTGCTCGTCGCGCGTGGTATCTATTCGTTGGTGGAACTGCTCGGCCGGCCCGGCAAGGCGCTGGAGGATGCCGGCACCGGAATGTCCGGAAACCTGCTCGACGCGTCCGACCGGTTGCAGGACGTGCCTGTAGTCGGCGGTTCGATCGCCTCACCTTTCGACAGCGCGGCCGGTGCGGCGGGGCGGCTGGCCGACGCCGGCGAAGCGATACAAGACACCGCCAGGCTGACCGCCATCGTGGTCGCCCTCGTCTTCCTCGCGTTCGCGTTCAGTGCCGCGGCCATGGTCTGGCTACTGCCGCGATTGCTGTGGGTCCGGCGAGCCCGAGAGGCACGCAGAATCCGTGCAACCGAGGGCGGAGTCGAGCTCCTTGCTGTCCGCGCACTGTCCCGTCGCAGGCTGCCGCAGTTGGCCGCGCTAGGTGAAGACATCGTTCCAGAGTGGCGTCGCGGCGAGCCGGGTGCTGTGCAGTCTCTGGCCGCACTCGAATTGAAACGGCTCGGGCTCGCGCCCCCGCCCACACCTGCCGGATCCGCCATCGCGCAATCTTGATGCTGAACGTCGTCCGTTAAGGTGGCTCACACAGTCGGGCTGACCGACCCGTCCGGAGACAGCTCTAAAGCGCCGAAATGAAATGCCCGTGACCTTGGACCCATCCTGGCCGTCCCATCAAGCCACACCTGAGATCGCCGGGCATATCGAGCTACTCGGCGCCGGAGCGTACGACCCGGTCCCTGAGTTTCTCGATCCGCTCGTCCTGGAGGTCGACGAGGAGGTCAGGCGCGCGGTCGAGAACGCCGGCCGCCTGGTGCTCACCGACGACGAGGGGACACCGATCGCGATCCTGGACGATGTAGGTGCCTCGGATAATGCCGCGATCGCCGGCAGGGTTCGACCCTATGGATTGCCGCAGCCAGGGCTGTTTCCCGATCTGCGATTCGATCCGGATGCCATCCGGAAGCGGCTCGGTGACAGCGGGTCGATTGCCATCACGCTCGACCGTCCGCTCACACTTCCAGAGGAGGACGCTCTCGCACATCGCGCCGCAACCGATCGGACAGTCGTGCTCCTGCTTCCCTGTACCGGCGCCGCCGGTACAGG
>JASLBX010000491.1 GCA_030146385.1 Jiangellaceae bacterium
GGTGCTTGTATTGACAGACTCCTCGACTGGATCGCTGTTCGTCCGGGGAGTGAGCACGCGCGGCGTAGTAGTTTGTAGTAGACTCCGACTTGTGGGCGCGACGCCGGACTGGGGCATGCGGGGCGAGTACATCGCCAGCCGCTCGGCCCGCCGCCGCGGTGACACGGACATTGATCCCGCCTGGGCCGACGAAGCCTATGGCGACGAGGCGCGGGTCGTGTTCGACCCCGACTACGCCAGCAAGACCGGCCGCAGTGTCCGCACCATCGGCTATTCCCCGGCAGCAGGGTTCATCATCACAGTGATCACCGTCGTCGAGGAAGGCCACCTGTGGGGCGTAAATGCCTGGAAAGCCAATGAGAAGGATGCCGCCGCCTACGAAGGGAGCCAGTGATGGACAAGCACATCGTCGATATCGAAGCCGAGGCTTCCGAGGCCAGCCGGGACATGGACATCCCTGCCGATGCCCGCCCTAGCCGGCCCGGCCGGGCCAGCGTGCTGTCGGTCCGACTCGCCCATGACGAACTCGACGCACTCACCACGCTGGCCCAACAGCGCGGCATCCCGGTCTCCACCATGGCCCGCTCGCTCATCATCGAAGCGCTCGGCGAGCAGCGCCGCGACACCGACGTGCACGACACCGTCGTGCGGGCATTGCGGGAAACACTCCGCCCAGACGTGCTCGCCAACGCCTCATAAGCCTCACCCACAACGCCAGAGCCTGGCGTGTTCGAATGGGAACTAGGCCAGGACGTGTAGGTACAAACCGTTGCGCCTGTGTCCCGTGCCCGGCACGCGAGACATGAGCGCGCGACAGGAGCAACCTACGGTGTCCCCACCAACATCCCTGCCGAGTTCATCCACCCGCACTCGTCACGGTCAACCGCCAGAAGGTCAACAGATCAACGATTACCGCACGTCCCGCAACCCATCACAGCACACACGATCAATACTTCGCGGCAGGACCGAGCATGACCACTCGGATTACTTGATCGGACACTCCCCGGCGCGTCGCCGTTGACATCGACGGCGAGGCAAAATGATGCTCACTCACGCCCCCAGGTGGTCCCATGCTCATGGCAACGAGGTGGTCCCATCACGCTAGCAAGCGACAGGTTGACCACGGATTGCCGGTTGGGACCACGGATCATGGTGCTGAGGGATGGCCGTGGATGTACCGGCCGCCGGGGCGGGGGTTGGAGTCGTGGACTTGGTCGACGGTGCTGGCGGGCCCCGGTGTAGTGGGCCAGGACGGTGCTGGAGTCCGCCGACGATCTCCGCCCCGGACCGTGAGGGCGCCTAGCCGACGAGAAGTACGAGTCCCGAGGCGATGAGCCATAGCGACCAGGCGATGTAGGTGATCGGGACGATCGCGCCCGCGAACCTCCAGCCGTGCTCCTCGAAGCGGCCGACGAACTCGAGCGACCCGACGATAAGGAAGAGGCCGATGATGATCCCCGGCCAACCGAGCCACGCCTGGAACGCGGATGACTGGAGCATGCCCACGCCGACCAGGAGACTCCACGCTCCGGTGAGGAGATAGCCGAGGCATTCCCCGATCCCGACCCCGAGGTAACGGTGGAATGAGTCGAAGACGACCTTGGTGGCCTCGCGCGTCGTCGGGGTCGAGACGGGGTCGGCGTAAGCACGCGCTAGCGCCGGGACAAGGAACGGCCAGCGCGCCAGCCCGAGGAACTGCACGACCGCCGCGAGGACACCGACCGCGATCGCTGTCGGAACGATGGCGAGGCCGTCGCGGGCGAGTACCTGTCCCAGCAGTACGGCAAGTGGCGCGAACAGGACGGCCGTGAGCATGAAGCCGTACCAGATCAGCTTCAGGCTCTTCGGGGGAGAAATGCACGTCCCGATCAACTCGCGCAGAGCTTCATCAGGAGCCCGACGCAGCCACGGCAGGTTCTACCCGACGTGGGAGTGACGTTCTTGACCGGCGGTGGCCTTGCGGCATGATCTCGTCGGTGGTCTCGGTCCAGTGAACGGTCGACAACGTTCGCTCCAGCCGTCGATGAAGTGACGGATCTCATCGATCAGATCCCGCACCGCGCCGAAGGTGCCGCGGCCTATAGATCGATGGGTGATGTGGATCTGATCTCCTTTACTGAACCGAAGCAACAGCAACTTCTCCGCTTGTGGTCGTCCCGGACGCGCAGGCCGGGCCTATCTCGCGGGTCAGTGCGGGGCATCGGCCGGGAGGCCGACGAGATCGGCGCTGACCCGCCACAGCCGGGTCGTGGCCGCAGTGTCGTAGGTGGACTTGTGGGACTTCTTGGGTTTGCGGTTGGCGTAGTAGCGGCCGGTGACACGGTCGACCTCGGGGGAGCTGGCCAGGTAGACGGCGGTGTCCGCGCCCTTTTGGGGGCTTTTCATGAATGGTCGGATGGCGAGGACGATGAGGGCCATCGCCTGGGCGGGGTCTTCTGCGCTGAACGCGGTGCTGGTCATACCGGGGTGTAGCGCGTTTGCGGTGACGCCTGACCCTTCGAGTCGCCTGGCGAGCTCGTAGGTGAACATCACATTGGCCAGTTTCGACTGGTTGTAGGCCCGGTGTCCGGAGTAGTCCCGCTGGCCCATCGGGTCGTCGAAGTCGATCCGTCCCTGTGTGTGCGCCCCGGACGAGACGGTGACGACCCTGGCAGGGGCGCTGGTCTTGAGCCGTTCCAGCAGAAGGCTCGTGAGCAGAAACGGCGCGAGGTGGTTGAGGGCGAAGGTGTGTTCCAGTGCGTCGGCGGTTGCGTGGCGGTGGGCCCAGAACCCGCCGACGTTGTTGAGCAGCACGTCGAGGCGGGGATAGGCGGAGAGGACCTCGGTGGCCAACCGCCGGACTTCGGTCTGGGAGGACATGTCGGCGACGAAGACGTTCACCGCGGGATTGCCCGACTCGCGGGTGATTGCGGTGGCGGCCAGCATGGCACGGTCCCGGTCGCGGCCGGTGATGCCCACTCGGGCGCCCAGGGTGGCGAGGGCGGTCGCGGCGGCGATGCCGATCCCACCGGTGCCGCCGGTGACCAGTACGGTCTTGCCGGTCATCGAAGGCATGTCAGCCATCATGTGTCCCTTCTTCATCGGCTCACCGGATCGCGGTGGGCCGTTGCGCGGGACGGGCGCCGCGGGAATTCGTGGCGTGTGAGGCGTTCGATTAGCTCGTCACGTCCCTTCGTGCCAGGACCGTCGAGGAGATGGCCACGCTGACGATGCCGTACCCGACGGCCAGGATTGCCGCTGTGGCGTAGCCGATGGCAGGTGCGGCTCCGCCTAACATTCCCGCCCCGGCCGGCCCACCCACGGCGAGCGCGTTGGCCGCCGCCGACGGACCCCAGTGCCCTAGCGTGTCCCAGAAACCGGTGACCAGCGCCTCACCAAGGATGAAGTAGGCCGCACCGACGGCTATGGCGATGGCCGCAGACCGAGTGAGCACGGCGATGGTGCCTCCGATGAGAGCAGGCACCAGGGCCGCGCCGGTGATGTTCAGATAACTTGCGCCGACGGCCGCCAGACCTTCGGCTGTCCACCAGGCGGCAGTGTCAACCCCTATTCCGGGAGCCAGCAGCGCACCAAGACCAACACTGGCTGCCAGCGCCACCGCCACCCCGACCACCACAAACGAAACGAGGGCGGCGAGCTTGCCGATCAGCACCTTGAGCCGGTTGGGTTGGGTGACGAGCAGCATCCGGATGGTGCCCTTGTTGAATTCGCCGGCCAGGTTGGAGGCGAACAGTGCCAGGGCTATGACGCCGAGCAGCGACGCCACCTGCGTGATGGCGAAGACCGAGCCGTCGGGTAGCGCAAGCACCGCGTGGGTGACGAACGCTTCGGATCCTCCTCCGTCGAGGTCGACGTTCCCTCCGCCGAGGCTCATGAACGCCAGGAACGTGAACAGCAGGGCGAGGCCGATCATGGCTGCCCCGAAACCGAGCAACGTGCTACGTCTGCTCAGCTTGATCCACTCCGAGCGAAACGCGCGTCTCATTCGGTTCCTATCGTGTCGCTGCCGGTCATGGCGAAGAAGGCCTGCTCCAGGTCGGCGGATGTGGTCTGCAGTTCACGCAACGTGATGCCTGCCCGCCAGGCCAGACGGTTGAGGTCGGGGGCCCAATCCGCCGGAGCATCGATTTCGATCCCTCCGTTGACCCTTGTCGTGCCATAGCCGGCGTTGGTTGCCAGCTCGATGAGGCGCGCGGTATCGGTGTCGTTCTCGGCGGCGGCTCGGATGGTAGGGGAGTTTCGGTGAAGCAGGTCGATCATCGTCCCGCTGAACACCACGCCGCCGTGGTCGATCATCACGATCGAATCGCTGGCTGCCTGGATCTCGGCCAGGAGGTGGCTCGAGACGAACACCGTCTTGCCGCCGGCGCCGAGATCCATCAGCAGATTGCGGATCTCGACGATCCCCATCGGGTCCAGACCGTTGGTGGGCTCGTCGAGCACCAGCAGGTCGGGGTCGGGGAGCAGCGCAACGGCGATGCCGAGCCGCTGTTTCATCCCCAACGAGTAGTGCTTGTACCTGTCGGTGCCTCGATCGCTCAAGCCCACGATGTCCAGCATTTCGGGGATGCGACGGCGGTCGTGCCCGCCTAGGGTGGCGAATACCCGCAGGTTTTCCACACCGGTCAAGCCGGGGTAGAACGCCGGCGCTTCGATCAGCGCGCCGACGCGGTGAAGGTAGCCGGACGGATCCTTGATCGGGTGGCCGAGCACCTCAGCCTCGCC
>JASLBX010000516.1 GCA_030146385.1 Jiangellaceae bacterium
ACGGCCGCGGTGGAGTCGGGAGCCGACCGGATTTTCTGGGACGAGCCGCACTTGGCGCACCCGAAACGGTTCGACGAGCCGGCGAGCAACTGGACGTGCGTGTGCGAGTCGTGCCAGCTGCTGTTCGCCGACCGGTACGGCGGGCAGATGCCGCGTGAGCTCACCGCAGAGGTCCACGCCTTTCGGGAATCCGTCCTCGTGGATCTGTTGACGGAACTGGTGGCCCATGTGAAGTCGCTGGGGGGAAGGTCCACGATCTGCCTGCTGCCGCCCGTCCAGGCCCATCACGTCGGAATCGACGACTGGAAGCCGGTGGCCGCGATCGACGGCCTGGACACGCTCGCCACCGACCCGTACTGGTCGTTCTTCGATCTCGACGTGACCGGGTTCGTTGGCGGTCAGTCGGAACGGCTGCAGCGCGTGGCTGACGCGTACGGGTTGCGCTCGCAGATCTGGATTCAGGGCTTCCGGCTCGGCCCGGAGGAGGCAGGCGAGATCGACGCGGCGGTGGCGGCTGCTCGGTCCGCTGGGGTCGAGGACTTGTGGACGTGGGGCTATGAGGCCTGCGGTCACATGACTTACCTGGGAACACGTGATCCGGAGAAGGTCTGGACGGAGCTGGTGGCGGCGCTAACGGGAAGGCGTGCTTGATGGCAGAAGAGCTGGATCGGCTCGACACCGAGAGGCGACTCCCTGAGGCCGCCGACCTGGACAAGATGAGCACGCTCGAGCAGCTCGAGCTGATGAGCCGGCAGGATCGGGTGGCTGTTGAGGCCGTGGCAGCGGCACAGGCCCAGCTCGCGCGCGCCATCGACCTGGCGGCCGGGCGGCTGCGCACGGGCGGGCGGCTCATCGAGCTGGGAGCCGGGACACCTGGACGGCTCGCTGTGCTCGATGCGGCCGAGTGCGGCCCGACCTTCGGCGTGGACGAGCGGGTGATCGCGGTCATGGCCGGCGGTTCGGACGCGGTGCGCAATGCGATCGAGCGCAGCGAGGACGACTTCGACCTCGGCGTGACCGACGTACGCAACCTGGAGGTCGGGCCTGAAGACGTGTTGGTCGCCGTCAGCGCGTCCGGCCGTACGCCGTACGTGCTCGGTGCGGTGGAGGTGGCCAGCGAGGCCGGCGCGCTCACGATCGCGGTGGTGAACAATCCGGGCTCGGCGCTCGCGTCGATCTGCGACGTGGCCATTGAGGCGCTGACCGGGCCGGAGATCATCTCGGGGTCCACCCGGCTGAAGGCCGGCACGGCGCAGAAGCTCGTTCTCAACACGATCTCGACGCTGGTCATGGTGCGGTTGGGACGGACGTACGGCGATCTGATGGTGGATGTCCGGGCGTCGAACGCGAAGCTGCGCCGCCGGGCTCAGCGGATGGTGATGGAGGCGACGGGCGCGTCCGAGGTCGAGGTCGCTGCCGCGCTCGAGGCGGCCAGCGGCGAGGCCAAGGTGGCGCTGGTCATGCTGCTCGCGGCAGTGGACGCCGACGCGGCCCGCGCCCGGCTGGCCGCCGCCGACGGCCACGTCCGCGAAGCCGCCGCCGGTTGACCACGTTCAGCATGCTTGTAGGTGCCGTACCAGGTGCGTGCGCATGTTGGAGTGCCGACAAGCCTGGTGGCGTGCCGACAAACCGGTTGGAGTGTCGACCAGCCTGTTGGTGTGCCGACAAGCCTGCCGAACGTGATCAATCGGTGCCGTACCACCGGCACGCGCCTAGTACGGCACCCATGCGCATGCTGAACGTGATCAACCGGCGGAGGGAGTGGCGGTGCGGGTTCTCGGGTTGATGTCGGGGACGTCCGTCGACGGGGTCGACGCGGCGGTCGCCGATTTCGCGCTCGAAGGCGACGTGCTCCGGATGGACCTGGCTGGGCACACGACCCTGCCATGGCCCGGCTCTTTGCGGGACCGCGTCGTCGCCGCGCTGGCCCCGGCTGACTCGTCGGCCGCCGAGATCTGCCGGCTCGACCACGACCTCGGTGTCGCCTTCGGCGATATGGCCGTCGCCGCCCTGGAGAACCTCGACACCGGTCCGGTGGAGCTGGTGGCCAGCCATGGCCAGACGATCCACCACGAGGTCGGCCCGGACGGAGCGGTCCACGGGACGCTCCAGATCGGGCAGTCGGCGGAGATCGCCGAACGGGTCGGGGTGCCGGTCGTGGCCGACTTCCGGGTCCGTGACGTCGCCGCCGGCGGGCAGGGTGCGCCCCTGGTGAGCATGCTGGACCACCTGTTGCTGTCCGGCACCGGCGAGCCGGCGGGGTTGCTGAACCTGGGCGGTATCGCCAACCTGACCGCAGTCCGTCCCGGTCACCCGACCATCGCGTTCGACTGCGGTCCGGCCAACGCGCTGCTCGATGTGGCTCTCGCCGAAGCGACTGGCGAGCCGTACGACGCCGGAGGCGCGCATACCGTCCGAGGCACGGCCAGCCGCGCCCTGCTGGACGTCCTGCTCGACGACCCGTACCTGGCCGCGCCGCCACCTAAGTCGACGGGGAAGGAGCGGTACAACCGCGACTTCCTCAGTACGGCGCTGCAACGGGCACCGGTAGCAGATCTCGATGACGTGCTTGCGACGCTCGCTGAAGCGGCGGCCGCAGCCGTGGCGGCGGACGTGCGGCGCCTCGGTCTCAGGCGCGTGTGGACGTCGGGCGGCGGCGTGCACAATGCCGGCCTGATGGCGGCGCTCAGCCGACGACTCGAAGCGGCCGGTGCGACGCTGGCGACCACGGAGGAGCTGAGCCTGCCCGGTGACCACAAGGAGGCGTACGCGTTCGCCCTCCTCGGATGGCTGACCTGGCACGGGCTGCCTGGGTCGCTGCCAAGCTGCACCGGAGCCTCCGGGCCACGGATCCTCGGGACGATCGTGCCCGGAGGCGGCCCGTTGCAGTTGCCCAAGCCTGAGCCGAAGCTTCCAACTCGCCTGGTCGTGGCGGACCTTAGCCAAACTCACGGGCCGTGATCAACTAGGTAGAGGGGTGGCGTCCTGAACGCAGCGGAGGACCTCGACCATCCGCTGGAGCCGTTCGAGCTCGGATCGGTGGAACGCCGGACCCTCGACACGGGCGACCGTCAGCACGTGATCGCCGGGCAGGGGCGCACGGGCCAGCCGGGCCTCGTCGCTCTCCGCAACCACCCGGGGTGGCCGCCTGGCCGGCAAGGGCACACTCGGCGGGGTGCCGACACTTGCCAGCGCGACGGCACCGGCCGTATCGGTGACGCACGCCCAGTCCGCAGCAAGGAGCAGTGGAGCGGAATCGGTCAGCGTTGTCGTGGCCCGCTGCGGGTTGGTGACCATCTGCGTGATGACATCGATCTCAGGCCGGGCTTCCGTGGTACTGCGTGCGGTCCACACCCCCAGAACCTTGACACCGGGAATCGACCGTAAGGCCGAGAGCAGCCGGTCGCGGGGTTGCCCTCGCCACTCGAGGGTGATGTCGTCCAGCGCCCGGCCGCTTCCTCGCTCGAGTACCGAGATCTGCGCGATGTCGGCTCCGAGGACGCCAAGGGTCCAGGTCACCCGGGCCAGGGAACCCGGCTGGTCGGGTAGCTCTATCCGCACTCGTAACACCACAGCTCCACGTCTCGTCCGGTCGGCACCTAGACCACGGTGCCCGGGTGGCGTTGCGTCGGCGTTTCCGGTGTGTTGCGTGCTGGGGTCAACCCGCAGCGTCGGGATCGATCCGGCGATGCCGGCCGCCTCGGCGCTGCGGACGCTTCTCTGCGGGCTCGTCCTGCCGATCCCGGAAGGTCAGGAGCAACGGTGCGGTGTCGATGTAGAGGTGGCCGTTGCGCTCATCGCTCTCACTGCTCGCGAGCAG
>JASLBX010000518.1 GCA_030146385.1 Jiangellaceae bacterium
GCCGCTGTCGATCTCGGAGCGTCCAGCGGCCGGGTGATGGTGGGACGGGTCGGACCGGACACGCTCGAGTTGGTGGAGGCGCACCGGTTCCCCAACACCCCGGTCGACGTTCTGGGCACGCTGCACTGGGACGTACTGGGTCTGTATCGGGGAGTGCTGGACGGTCTGCGTTCGGCGGGTCGGCTAGCCTCCGGGCTGGCGAGTGTCGGGATCGACTCGTGGGCTGTCGATTACGGCCTGCTCGACAAGCGCGGCGCGCTGCTGTCCAACCCGGTGCACTACCGGGACGGCCGTACGGGCGGGATCATGGACAAGGTGCTCGCCGACGTCGACCCCGAGCAGCTCTACCAGACAACAGGCTTGCAGCAACTGCCGTTCAACACGATCTATCAACTGGTTGTCGAGTCCGAAGCCGGCGGGCTCGATCGGGCCGAGACGCTGCTCATGATTCCTGATCTGATCGCCTATTGGTTGACCGGCAGCGTTGGGGCCGAGGCGACCAACGCGTCGACCACCCAGCTACTTAACGTTCGGGCGCGGACATGGGCAGGTGACCTGATGGAGCGGTTGGGCCTGCCGCGACGGATCTTCCCGGAGTTGCGCGAACCGGGCGCGGAGGTCGGCGGACTCGTTGCGGGCGTGCGTGAGCAGACAGGACTGCCCGAGCAGACGGTGGTCACGGCTGTCGGCTCGCACGACACCGCGTCCGCGGTGGTGGCCGTTCCAGCGAGCGGGGAGCGCTTTGCGTACATTTCGTGCGGCACGTGGTCGCTGGTCGGTCTTGAGCTCGACCAGCCGGTACTGACGGAGGCTAGCCGGCAGGCCAACTTCACAAATGAGGGTGGAGTGGACGGCCACATCCGCTACCTCCGCAACGTGATGGGCCTGTGGCTGCTCCAGGAGAGCGTCCGGACCTGGGAGTTGGCTGGTCAGTCATTTGACCTATCGGCGCTGCTCGAGGCAGCGGCACAGGTGACGCCACTGGTTCGGGTGATCGACACCGACGACCCGGTGTTCTTGTCGCCCGGTGCCATGCCGAGCCGTATTGCGGAGGCATGCGAGCGTAGCGGTCAGCCGGCCCCGGAGAGCCCGGCGGAAACCGTGCGGTGCATTCTTGACAGCCTCGCGGTCGCCTATCGACGGACCGTCCATCAAGCGGCAGAACTCGCAGGACGCGAGGTTAAGGTCATCCACTTGGTCGGTGGCGGTGCGCAGAATGCCTTGCTGTGCCAGCTGACCGCCGATGCCTGCGGATTGCCGGTCCTCGCTGGCCCGGTCGAGGCGACGGCCCTGGGCAATGTACTGGTCCAAGGTCGTGCGCTCGGTGCGGTGAATGGCGAGCTTGAGACGCTCCGCGCACTGGTCGCCAAGACCCAACAGATAGTCCGGTATGAGCCTCAACGCGACCACGACGCCTGGGCGACTGCCGAGCACCGGGTGATGATGCTATAGCATCTACTATATGTCCAGTAAGGCGGAGCTCTTGGCTACGCTTGCGGCGGTAGCGGCGGATGCTGACAGGCTGCGGACACAGGCCAGCGAGTCGTTGCGGCAAGCGGTAGGTCAAGCTGCCGAACGTGGGCTCACGCAGAGCGAGATCGCTCATGCGATTGGACGGAGCCAGCCTGAGGTGTCTAGGTTGATCAAGAGCTACAGGGACCGGAGGTTCATGCCAAGATCTCGGCTCGGCCGACTGCTGGCACGTCACCGCGACCAAGTACTGGCGCTCGCCCGCTCTCACCGAGTCTCCAACGTCCGAGTGTTCGGCAGCGTCGCGCGGGGGGACGACGACGAGGCGAGTGATATCGACTTGCTCGTAGATCTTGAGCCAGGCGCGGACTTGCTGGATCTCGCGGGCCTCGAGGTCGAACTGGCGCATCTGCTTGGCCGCCGTATTGATCTCGTGCCGGCTCGGATGTTGAGACCTCACGTTGCGCCGAAGGCGTTGGAGGAGGCCGTCGCGCTATGAGCAGACGGCGACGTTCGGATACGCAGCATCTGGCAGACGCGCTGGAGCACCTGGCCGTGTTGAAAGATCATTTGAGCCGGGGCGCGCTTGGCGAAGTGATGGTTCGAGACGCCGTCAGTCACCGTCTAGAAGTGGCTATAGATGCTGTGGGCAACGTCAGCAAAGAACTGCTGGACTCCGAGGCGCCGGAGGACTGGCCGAAGATCGTCGCGATGCGGAACATCTTGGCGCACCAGTACGCCGAGCTGGACGAGGAGATTCTGCAGAACACGATCGACAATCGGTTGGACGGCTTCATAGGACTGGTCTGGCACCTGCGTGATGTAGCGGAACAACGAGAATCCCAGGAGTCCACGGGTCAGTGAACTAGAACATGCACTGCCAGGTCGTCCGGCGCCGCCCCGGCTGGGGTGGCAGTTGCAGTCGTCGGCTCGCGGTACGACCCAGTCCGCCTACCAGGTCCAGGTGGCCAGCACGGCCGCCAACCTCGCCGAAGGCAACGCCGACGTCTGGGACAGCGTCACTCTTGTCCACGAGCGGACTACCAGCGGACGGCAACCGGTCAAGGAACGGTCACGTTCCAGTTCGTCGTCGACTCCGAGTTGGTTGATTCGGACGGGGTTGTGACTGTCCGCTTCCAGGAGGACTCCCAGGGAGCCAACTACGACCCATCTATCGCCGACGTCTGGGCAATCCCGCTCGACTGAGGTACGTGAGTGACGAATGCGGCCCTGTGATCAATTGATCACAGGGCCGCTCGCTTAATCTGGCCGGATCCGGCTCCACTAGCTGGTCTGACGATGAAGACATGGGCGCCGTGGGGTTACCGCGGCGCCCATGCCCGTGCTGCACAAGAGAATGGATTACTGACCTCAGGGAATCACCGACTCCTGGGACTGCGGGTTGTTCAAGCCGAGCTTTGCGGCACCTGCGCGGGCTTTGTCACTCAGCAACATCACGTCCAAGCCACGAACCCGGTCGTTCACAAAGATGAACCCGTTGTGCCAGTACGACGACCACGCGTTGCCGCCGACGGTCCGGTAGAAGCCGATCTCAGCCTCCGCCTCCGTGGCGCCGGCGATCAGTGCGTCCACGTCCACGACCGTGGTGCCACCCGTGTCGAAGGCGGACACGAGGACCTTCGCTCCTCCCTTGAGCGGGATGAAGTTGAAGTTGTGCGCCGTGCAGACTCCCGACTCCGAGCGAGGGATCTTGTAGGTGCTGAGCAGTTCGCCCACGCCACCCGCTGACTCGACATCGAGGAACCAGATGCGGCCTTGCAGGTCATTCGGGTCCGCGCAGCGTCCGGCCACGGCACTACCTCCTGATTCATCGCCGAAGGCCACCACGCTGCCGTCCCAGCTGAACGCCGCCGAGTGCCACAGGTCGACCTTGCCCGGGTCGACGGCCTCGTGGTCGAACCGCCAGATCAGCTCCGGTGCCAGCGGGTCGCTGATATCCCACAGCTGGGCCTCGCTCATGCACGCACCAGCAGCCAGGCTCAGTTCCTTGAACACGCTGATGTCGTGGCACGCGACGAAGCTCGGCGTTTCTGGGATGCCGAGCAGTGACAGGTCGAACTCAGCGAGAGCCGTGTCCTCGTCGAGAAAGTACTTGTGCACGGTCGCGGCGCCTGGGTCATCCAGCGGTACCTCGACGATGGAGATGTAGCCGTGCGGGAGTTGGCAGTCCGGTCCCCGTGCACCAGCGGTCAGCGGGTAGGACGACACGTACACAAGTACGCGGCCATGTTCTGGCTCCGGCAAAATCGTGTGCGTGTGGCTTCCGCAGTCGGTCTGGATCGATGCGATGTGCTCGGGCGCGGTCGGGTCGCTGACATCGAAGACGCGGATGCCTTCGAACATCCCTGGAGTGCTCGCTGTGACGTTCGTGCTATCACAGCCGGGATGGCTCTGTGGCGAGTCGACAGACTGGAACAGCAAGCCGTCAAAGACCGACACGTCGCTCTGCGCGCCGTTACACGCGAAGTCGACCAGAACCTTGGGGTTGGCCGGAGCAGCGGTGTTGAGGATCCGGAATCCGCCGTAGTTGCCGGCGTAGGTCAGCTTGCCGTCGAACGCCAAGTCGGAATTGGTGATGCCTGGCTTCGGGCTGTTCGCGAGCAG